>CABMGN010000001.1 GCA_902385635.1 uncultured archaeon
CTGGTTGGAGCCTTCTGAAAATATTGTCCGGTGCACAAACCGGAGACACCTAGTGGGAAGTGAAGACCTTGTGGAACTTTACTGCAACTTGTTGTTGTAACTTTATCAAGAACGCATAGAATAGGTAGGAGCGTCGAAGCAATCATTTCGGTGATTGTGGAGCGATTGTGTAATACTACTCGTTTTTCTTAAAGTCTCTTACTCTTATAGAGGACAGCAACTGGCGGGCAGTTTGACTGGGGCGGTGCCCTGTCGAAAAGGAATCGATAGGACCCAAAGATAAGCTCACCTAGCTTGGAAATCTAGGGATGAGTGCGAGGGCAAAAGCTTATCTGACTGTATTTCGATAAGCAAGAAATGCAGAGACGAAAGTCGGGCCTAGTGAACCCACGTGCTTTTTTAATAGAAGCCGTGTCTGATAGAAAAGTTACCCCAAGGATAATAAGCTGGTCGCACCCGATAGTCCATATTGACGGTGCGGTTTGGTATTTCGCTGTCGGCTCTTCCTATCCTGCGCGTGCAGAAGCGTGCAAGGGTACCGGAGTTCACGTGTTAAAAGGGATCGTTAGCTGGGTTAAGAACGTCGCGAGACAGTTTGTATAATATCTACTAGGTGTGTTATTGAGTGAGTGGAACAAGTCCCTAGTACGAGAGGAACGAGACTTGGATGCCTCTGGTGAGCGGTTGTCATTTGGCAGGCCGCATAGCTACGCATTGTATGGATAAGGGCTGAATGCATCTAAGCCTGAAGCCATCCGCAAAACGACTCAATTAAGGCCGCAATAGAAGATTGCGTTGATAGAGTTGCAGTGTAAGACTCAAGCTTCGGCGAGAGTTTCAGCTGACAACTACTAAAAGCTTCACTTTGATATTCTTTCGAATATCATTTAGTATTACTGATATGTTTCTGAAAAGAAAACCTTTCACTACTTACGTTTTGTTTTTTGATTCTAAAAAAATTTAAATAAATGATCTTAGTGATAACTCTATGGAGATTCCTAGAGAAAGATTAATTGTCATTCCTCCAACGTATAGTCTTCAGAGACCGGGCGATCCTCCACCGAAAGATAGAGCTTTTTACGAGGCTGTAGCTGAAAGAAGAAGGAAAGAAGCTGAGGCAATTGCCGAAAGAAGACTTTACGATCAATTTTTAATTGTTGGAACAAGAGCCTATTCAATTCAGACTCTTCCGGTAAGGGGCAAGACTCTTAACACTTTTATCTAAGTAGAAGAATTTTTATAGGAAGGTAAATTAAAGATATTATGAAAAAGAGTAGGATACCAAATATTATTATTTTTGTTCTAGTTCTTGTTCTAATAGTTTTTCTTTTATTTGGAGTATATTCTGAGAATAAAAAGATAAAAGAGACAAATGTTCAGATGTATAATTATTTAGTTTGCGTCAACGGATGTGACATCTCGTATAATGTTGATGTTGGAACACTAAATGTTAAATCCACATTTAATGATACTTGTGTAGGAAATTGTGCTGAAAAAATTGGTGCGCTTCAATTTAGGCCCGGAGAGTTAGATAAAGGAAAACTTCTAATGGAATCTAACGAGTATCAAGAGTGTGTTAGAAGGTTAAGTTCTGTCGGTGCTGAATCTTACAAAGCTTGCGTAGAAAGTATATTACCGCTCTTTCAAGAAAAATATCCGGAAGTAAAAAGTAAGGTTTAAATAGGATATTCTCTCTAGTTTTTTGTAAGTCGGGTAGTTAACTTTCGGAGTTTGACATTAGATTGTCAAGAGTTCGTGATAATGAATTCTAACTCTGAGTGAAGGTCCGCACACCGTAATAAAATTATCTTTCGAAAGGAAGATTGCAGTGATGCAAGGCTCTGGTACAGAAACGACACAGCTTTCGTTGAACTATGAATCATGCGATGAGTTGCGAAGCGAAAGATTTGATGAAACGAACATCCTGATTGGTGCAAGTTCCAGATGGAACGCATAGTTGAATGTTAACAATTTCCGTTCGCACAACGAGGAAATACAGAATGTGGTCTATTCCCGACTTACAATTTTTTTCTTTAGAATTAAATGGGGCTCCGGGGAGTCGAACCCCGCACACCATGATCTTCAGTCATGTGCTCTCCCGCTGAGCTAGAACCCCGCGATATAAAAAAATTAAGACCGAGGAGTTTTTTAAATGTTCTGTAAATGAGAAAATTCCTCGACAAAACATTTATAAATTAGTTTTAGTTATATTCAATATGGCAAAGGGTGATGGAAAAGCTTCTGCACTTAAGGGAAATTCTCTTGGTGCTTCTGGATTTACACTAGCAATTGTTGGTATTGTCTCTCTTGGGCTTACAGGAATAGTCTGTTCGATTCTTGGATTTATATTTTGTTTAATACAACAAAGAAGAAAACCAACAAAGCTTGCAAAGGCTGGAATTATTCTAAGTATTATCGCATTTATCCTTAGTATTGTTTTCTTAGTTTATCTTATTCCGTTAATTAATCAGATACTAGCTCAGAATCCACTAACTACTCCTTAAAATGTTAACACAAGATAAAAAAGCAGCAATGGAAATGTCTGTTGGAACAATTGTTACAATAGTACTTCTTGTTACTGTTCTTGTTTTAGGTCTAGTTATGGTAAGAAGTATTTTCTCAAGTGGAACAAATGCTATTACCCAGATTGATGCTCAGATTCAAAGTCAGATTACTAAGTTATTCACAGAGGGAGAAGGAAGTAGTAAGCTAGTTGTTTATCCTGTTAGTAGAGAAGTAACTCTGAAGAAAGGTCAGCAGGGAGGTTTTGGATTTTCAATCCAGAATCTGGATTCTAAAACAGGTTCATTTACATATACTGTTTCTTCTAGTGAAATAGCTAAAGACTGTGCTATGACTAATGCTCAAGCAGATGCTCTAATAGATATTGGTGCAACCGACGGTGGAAGACCCTTCGTTTTAGGTTCTGGAAGTCAGTTAGAAAATGCGGTATTAGTTAAGTTTAGTATTCCTTCAACAGCAAGTATCTGTAAGATAAGGTATGTAATTGATGTAAAAGAAGACGGAAAAGCATATTCTACTACAACTATTGATCTAGTTATCAAGTAAGAATGAATTTTTATTTTTTCTGTAAGAAAAAAAGAATTAATATTTCTGTTAAGAGAGTTTCTGAACTAGGAAAAGTTTCGGGATTAATGTTTAGAGGGAAGAATACCGAGAATCTCCTGTTCTCATTTGATAAACCCACAAACATAGCTATTCATTCCTGGTTTGTTTTCTTTCCTTTCTTAGTGGTTTGGCTCGATAGTAATCAAAAGATTATCGAGTATGGGGTAGTAAAACCATTCACCGGGGTAGTTAGGCCGTCGAAACCATTCAAAAACCTCGTCGAAATACCCCTTAATTTAAGAAACCGCAGAGTAGTGAAAACTATCGTCGGAAAAAAGGCCTGACCCCGACGGAATAAGAAAAGGTTTAAAAATACTTAATACTTCTAACATATATCGAAAGGAACATCATAGGGATTACATAGGGAAGTTAGTTCCTTTTGAATTAAACAAAAAGGAGGCAAAAAATAATGGGAACAATTCTTGTAAAGAATGCAATCAAGAGAAAGCCAGGATATCTTTACTACGTTGATGGAAAAGGAAACGTTTGTGAAGCTAAGATGGCTAGAGGCGGAAAGAAGAAGAAAAAGAAGAAATAAGGATTCTTCTTAACTAAATTTTTTCATCTTTTTTAAAAATTTTTATTTTCATCTAATTCTTTTTATTATTTTTTACTAGTGAACTTTTTGTTCATACATTCTAACCCACAGAGGATCCTTCATCTCCTTACGTAAACAACGTAGGAAATGTGTTCCTGCTCCAGCTTCTACTTTCTCATCTAAGTCTGCTTTGATAACCTCTCCAAGAATAGCCATGGCTTCTAGCTCAGAATCTACGCTTCTAAATGGTTCTGGCTCTCCATCAACTAAAACTAAAAACTTTGGAGGTTTGCTAGACGGGTCTATTCCTATTGAATAGAATCCAAGGTCAGGTACTTCGTATTTTGAAAGATAGTTCATTCTTGCAGGATAAATTATTTGTTTATAACTCTTTTGACTAGCTTTTCAAAAATATTATATACTATTTTACTCATAAATTAAAATGATCTTTGAACATTTCTGGGAGGCTATAGGAAGGACAAACTTTTCAAGAAAGGGGTACTCTTGGTTTAGGGATCTTTTAATTAAAGCTAGGATACTTACTCATAATCACCGGCAAGAGTTTCATATAGGGTGGTTAAAGAAAAATATTAGTAAAGAAGATTTTAGAAGTTTTTTAAAAAAGAAAGGGTATGAAGAAAGTTTTTACTCTTGGATCGATAAAGACGAGATCCTGGGAATGAGAAAGATTGATAGTAAAATTTACCAGTATCATATAAGATTATTCAAAGACGGAGAAGTAAGGGGGCATTATGAGTACGCTCCAGATAGATATCCCTTAAGACACTACTTTTCTTCTAGGTTTGAAGAAAGGAGAAAATACTTTTTAGAATTGTTAAAGGGAAAGCTAAGTGAAATTTTATAATCTCTAATTCTCTAGTTTTCACATGACAATAATACTCGGAATTGAATCCACAGCCCATACATTCGGAATTGGGGTTGTGAAGAATGGAAAGGTTTTAGCCAATGTCCGGGATATGTACACAACAGAAACAGGGGGGATAATTCCTAATGAATCTGCAAAACATCACGCAAGAGTCAAAGATTCGTTGTATGAAAAGGCCCTAGTAGAATCTAGAATAAAAGAATCAGACATAGATGCTATTTCTTTTTCGCAAGGTCCTGGTTTGAATCCGTGCTTACTTGAAGGGATAAAATTTACAAAAGAACTTGCGAAGAGGTTAAACAAACCAGTTATCCCGGTAAATCACTGTGTTGCACATTTAGAAATAGGACAGATTACTGGAGCAAAGGATCCTGTGCTGCTTTACGTCTCTGGAGCAAACACCCAGATAATCGCATATGCTTCTGGAAAGTATAGAATTTTTGGAGAAACTCTTGACATTGGTGTTGGAAACTTTATTGATACTTTTGGAAGGTATGCTGGAATGGGCTTCCCGGCTGGACCTAAAATTCAGGAGTTAGCCAAGAATGGAAAAAAATATATTGAACTTCCGTACAAGGTGAAAGGAATGGACATTGCCCTTTCTGGAATCTTAACAAATTTGAAACAAAAGTTAGAATCAAAGAAGTATTCTATGGAAGATCTTTGCTATTCATTACAGGAAACTGTTTTTGCTATGTTAGTTGAAACTGCGGAGAGAGCTCTCGCCCACACAGGAAAGAAGGAGTTGCTTTTAGGCGGGGGGGTTGCCTGTAATTCACGATTACAAGAGATGTGTAAGATAATGTGTAATGAAAGGGGTGCTAAGTTTTTCTGCCCGGAAAGACCTTTACTTGTAGATAATGCTGCTATGATCGCGTACCTTGGAGGGATTATGTTTAAAGCAGGAATTAAGGTTTCTGGAAAAGAGATTGAGAAGCTAGATATTATGCCTCGTGAAAGGACGGATGATATTCTAGTTAAGTGGAAATAAAATAGCCCCTGAGGAGATAAGAAAGTTTTATAAACCAATCTCAATCATAATAATTATCCGATGAACGAGATATCGCGAGGACTCAAATTCTCGGGAGTTCGTTCACTAACTAAACTATTGGCGAAAAAATGTCTGACGTATATACTTTAATTGAAAAGGCTAAGAAGACCGGAAAGATCGAGAAAGGTACAAACGAAGTTACAAAAGCAATTGAGAGAGGAACAGCTAAGTTTGTTGCTTTTGCATCTGATGTAGACCCTAAGGAAATTATTGCGCACCTTTCTGTTCTTTGCAAAGAGAAGGGAATTCCGTGTACTGAAGTTGACAGTAAGCAGAAACTAGGTGTTGCTGCTGGACTTCCTGTAGCTACTTCTTCTGTTGCAGTTATTGAAGCAGGGGATGCAAAGTCTGAATTAGCTTCATTTTCAAAGAAATAATTTCAGATTAACTCTGATTTTTTGAAAGATGGCAAAAACACAAAAGAAACAAGAAGGAAAACAGATGAGTGATCAGCAGAAGCAACAGCAAAAGACAGCTTCTACAAGAATCGCTACTGGAGAACCTGTACCTGCTACTGTTGAAGAGCTAATAGGAAGAACTGGTTTCAGAGGTGAAATCACACAAGTCAAATGTTTAATTCTAGAAGGAAGAGATAAAGGAAGATCAATGAGAAGAAATGTTAAAGGCCCTATAAAAGTTGGAGATACACTAATGCTAAGGGAGACTGAAATCGAAGCTAGAAGAATCAAGTCCAAAGTAATGAAGGGGGCATACACCTAAAATGCCAAAGTGCAGTTATTGCGGAACAAACTACGAACACCCTAGAGGATTGACTCTAGTTATGACTAACGGGACAATAAATTACCTGTGCTCATCTAAGTGTAGAAAGAATATGAAAATGAAGAGAAGGAAAGTTAGATGGATAAGCAAACTTAGCCATAACAAGGAAAAGAAGCTTTCTGAAAATAAAAAATAATTCTGGTTAAAAATGGCTGCTAGAAAAAAAGAATATACTATCTACAGCGATTTACATATTGGCGGGCAAGTTGAAAAAAACCCATTCAAGAATAATCAAGTTAAGTTTACAAAAAATACTGTTTTTTTAGGAGATAATTTTGATTTAGAAAATGCTTTACATAAAAAAGTAGCTGAAGTTGATAATCTAAGAAAAGAAATTGCAAGCAAGGTTTTGAAAGCAGGTGGAATATTTATTGATGGGAATCACGAACTTCTACCTATTAAAAAAGAAGAATCTTTTGTTGTTCGAGATCATGTTCTGTTTTTACACGGCGATCTTGTCTCGTGGGGATTTAAAAGAGCCCAGAGGTGGAGAGCTAAAAAGACAAAGGGGAAGGGAGAGATATACTGGGGCCTGTTAAAAATAATCAGAGAGTTTTATCACGGCCACAAAGACAACATACGAAATAAAAAAATTGATAGGGCTGTTAAACTTGCTAAAGATTTCAAGTGTCACACAATTGTAGTAGGTCATTTTCACCCCAGAAACCTCACGGTAATAAAAAAAGATGGGGTCAGAATCATTGTTGTTCCTAACGGAATTACCAAGATTGAATTATAATCTAGAATTTGTCAAAAATTAGTTTTCTCGACGATAAAACACCAAAAAGGTTTATAAACCAAGTTTCATTTTTCTAGATATAGGATAAGGAGATTCTATAAAAATGGGTTCAAAAGACGATTATAATGCAGAGTCAATTAAGGTTCTAGAAGGTCTTGAAGGAGTAAGAAAGAGGCCAGCAATGTATATTGGTTCTACAGGCAAGGAGGGATTACATCACCTTATTTACGAGGTTGTTGATAATGCTGTTGATGAGGCTCTTGCAGGGGAATGTGATACAATTAAGGTTACTTTGAATAAAGATGGGTCTGTTACAGTAGAGGATAACGGGCGTGGAATACCTGTTGATATGCACCCTGTTTACAAAAAGCCGGCAATGGAGATAATTGTTACAAAATTACACGCAGGAGGTAAGTTTGACAATAAAGCATACGCTGTTTCTGGAGGGTTACACGGAGTAGGTATAAGTGTTGTGGCTGCACTTTCTAAGAAAATGACTGTTAGGGTAAAGAAGAATGGAAAAGTTTACGAGCAAAGCTACAATATTGGAACTCCTATGCACCCCATGAAGAGCTCGGAAGTTTGCGGGGTAGAAGAGAGAGGAACAACTGTTACATTTTACCCGGATGATACTATCTTTTCAACAACAAAATTTGAATTTTCTACTCTATTGAATAGATTCAGAGAGATTGCTTTTCTAAATGCTGGAATAAAAATAATCTTTAAGGATGAAACTCAGGGTAAGAAGGAAGAATTCCATTATGAAGGAGGTTTGGTTGAGTTTGTAAAGTGGGTTAACAGAGCAAAAGAACCATTGCATAAGCCAGTTTACTTCAAGAGACAGCTTGATGGAATAACAATGGAAGTTTCTATTCAGTATAATGAGGGTTATCAGGAAAATATTTTCGGTTTTGTAAATACAATTAATACTGTTGAGGGAGGAACTCACGTTGCTGGTTTCAGAACTGCTTTGACAAGAGTAATTAATGATTATGTTAAGAAAAAAGGTTTGTTGAAAAGTGATAGTTTAATGGGAGAGGACACGCGAGAGGGATTGACTGCAATTATTAGTATTAAAATTCCACACCCACAATTTGAAGGTCAGACAAAAACAAAATTAGGAAATTCTGAAGTTAAAGGATTAGTTGATAGCGCTGTAACTTCAGCTCTTGCTGAATACTTTGAAGAAAATCCAGCTATTGCAAAAAGAGTTTGTGAAAAATCTCTTGACGCTGCTAAAGCAAGACTTGCTGCAAAGAAAGCAAAAGAACTTGTGAGAAGAAAGAATGCTTTTTCTTTGGGAGGATTACCTGGAAAGTTAGCTGACTGTGCGAGTAAGAAGTTTGAAGATACTGAATTGTATTTAGTTGAGGGGGAATCAGCGGGTGGAAGTGCAAAACAATCTAGAAATAAAAATAATCAAGCTATTTTACCTCTGAAAGGAAAGATTTTGAATATTGAGAAAGCAAATGTTTCAAAAGCTCTTTCTTCAGAAGAAATTGCAAATATGATAACTGTAATTGGTGCTGGAGTTGGAGAACATTTTGATATTGAAAAACTAAGATATAATAAAATCATAATAATGACAGATGCTGATGTTGATGGGGAACATATTAAGACATTATTGTTAACCTTCTTCTTCAGATTTGTTCCGAAATTAATTGAGAATGGAAATATTTATGTTGCTCTACCTCCCTTGTTTAGAATAAGAAGAGGACAGAAAGACCAGTATGTTTACACAGAAGAAGAACTTAAGAAAGCTGTTGATAAAGCTGGCCAGGGAGCTACAGTAACGCGATTCAAAGGTCTGGGGGAGATGAGTTCAGAACAGTTGTGGGAAACTACTATGGATCCCGAAACAAGAAAGATTAAAAAAATTTATATTGAAGATGCTATTGAAGCTGATCAGACATTTTCAATGTTAATGGGTGACGATGTTCAAGCAAGAAAAGAATTCATACAAGAAAATGCAAAGACTGCAAGTCTAGATATTTAAAATGGCAAAGAAACCAAAAATAAAAACACCTGACTGGGTACTTGAAGGATTTGAGTCAGAAGAAGCTTACAATAAGAAGAAAGGGATAAAGTCTAAGAAAGAATCAAAAGGAGTTTTCAAATTAAGGCTTTGTCCTAAATGTGGAAGTGATAGTGTTAGTGTAAGTCTTGGAAAAGAGAAAAGCAAAGAATGGACTTGTAAAAAGTGTAAGTGGTCTGGAACAAATATCAAAGAAAAGAATGTTACAGAAGACGAATTCATGGAGTACCTAGATAAGAAGGGAGAAGACTTACCTGATGAAGGTGAATTAAAAAAAGATTTCAAAAAAACAATAGAATCTTCTGATGATGAAGATTTAGGAGATGACGAATGAAAAAAAATGAATGGAGAAATAAACTACTAAAGGCTGTTGAAGAAAAAGTTAAAGGGGATCATACTGGACATAGCATTACCCACCTACTAAGAACTGAGAAATATGCATTACAGATTGCCAGAGGTGAAAAAGGAAAACTAGACGAAGAGGTCATCTCTGCAGCATGTTTAATTCACGACGTTGGTAGAATGGATGAGTTTCTTGGCATAGGCCACATTGAGACTGGAATAAAATTTGCAGAAGAGTGGTTACCTCTGGTAGGTTTTCCTGAAGAAAAAATCCCAAAAGTTATTGAAGCAATAAAATTGCATGAACAAAGAGAAGGAGATACAGATAAAACAAAAGCTCAGTATAAGGAAAGTCTTATTGTACAAGATGCAGATAAGCTGGAATTTGTTGGAGCAGTAGGAATTGCAAGAGGCTTTCAGTTTGCGGGGGCCCATAAAATTCCAGTATATGACCCAGAATACAAAGAAGTAGATTATTCTTACAAGCCTCTAGAAAAAGTGTTAAGTGAACTTCATCATATTAAGAAATTAATGATTGAAAAAAGATTTAATACAAAAACTGGAGAAAAATTAGCAAAGAAAAGAGTTACTTTTGTAAAAAAGTTTATTGATCAGTTTATTAAAGAATGGGAAGGGAAGCTCTAAAATGAAAAAAAATGAAAAACCACCAATAGAATTTACTTATGTAGATGAAGATGAGGAAGAAACAGAAGAAGATGAAGAGGAACTAGAGGACACTGAAGAAGAAAGTGAGGAGGAAGTAGAAGAGAATATAGAAGTTGAGATGATTGAAACTGTGTTTACAGAAGAACAAATTGACGAACTTATTGATTTACTTGAAGAACTTAAAACAACAAGAACTAACGCTGCGTTCGCACTTGATGAGACAACAGAAGTTGTTATTCACCACGAAGATGATCCTGAACTAGATGAGGAGGAAGACGAATGAAAAAAGTGTTTATTGGTCAAGCAGTAACTGGGCAGGATATTGAATCACTAAAAAAAGAAATGGAAAGGGTATATTCTGCGCTAAGCCAGGCAGGATACAAACCATACTCCACTCTTGAAGAAGAAGGAAGAAATAAATTTCAGAAAGCAGGAGATTGGATAAGACATGCATTTGAAACAATTGACAAGCACGATATCTTCCTAGCAATAGTAAGAACAGAGCACAGAAGTGAGGGTATGTTAATGGAAATAGGATATGTACTTTCAAAAAAGAAAAAACTTGTGCTAGCTATTAACAAAAACGTTAAAAATAGCTATTTAGCAGATGTTGCTGATGAAGTAATTGAGTGGGAAACACTAGATGAGTTAGAAAGTAAATTGGAGAAATTAAAAATATAAAATGGGAAGAGACAGCAGATACGAATCTGAAGACGAAATTGAAGAGAAGAAGAAAGAAGTAGTTGAAGACGACGAGGAAGAAACAAACGAACCTGGAAAACCTAAGAAGACTAAAGTTGGGATTAATGTTAATGAAGAAAGGGGGGTAATAAATACTGAAATTTCTAAAGAAGTTAGGAAAGCGTATCTTGATTACGCAATGTCTGTTATTGTTTCGAGAGCTATCCCTGCAATTGAGGATGGTTTGAAACCTGTTCAGAGAAGAATTCTTTATTCAATGCAACAAATGGGTTTGAAACCAAATACCCCAACAAAAAAATCAGCTAGAATCGTTGGAGATGTTATTGGTAAGTACCATCCGCACGGCGATGTTGCTGTTTATGATACTATGGTAAGAATGGCTCAGGATTTCTCTTTGAGATATCCTCTTGTTTTCGGCCAGGGTAACTTTGGTTCATCAGATGGAGACCCACCAGCTGCTATGCGTTATAGATAATCTAAATTAAAGGATATTTCTGCTGAACTATTACAAGATTTAGAAAAAGACACAGTAGAGTTTGTTCCAAATTATGATAACTCTATGAAAGAGCCTGAATTACTTCCCGGAAAGCTTCCTGCTTTAATGTTGAATGGTGCAACAGGTATTGCTGTTGGTATGGCTACTAATATTCCTCCACATAACATGACCGAGGTTTGTGATGCAATTATTGCTTATATTTCTAAGCCAGGAATAAGTATTGAAGAACTTTGCGAAATCATTAAAGGTCCGGATTTCCCTACAGGTGGTTTGGTTTTCGGAGACATGAATGAAATTTACAAAACAGGAAGAGGAAAACTAACAATGAGGGGAAGAATTACAACAGAAGAGAAGAAAGGAAAGGAAGCTGTTGTTATTACAGAAATCCCGTATATGGTAAACAAGGCTACGCTTGTAGAACAAATTGCTAACCTGATTAAAGATAAGAAACTAAAAGATATCTGGGATTTGAGAGACGAATCTTCAAAAGGAAAGACAAGAATTGTTTTAGAGTTAAGAAAAGGAGTTAATTCTAAGTTTGTTATTAATTCTCTTTACAAACATTCTAGATTACAAGATTCATTCAATGTAAATTTCTTAGCTCTTGTTGAAGGGCAGCCAAAAGTTCTGAACATACAGGAAGTAATGCAGAATTATGTTGAGTATAGAAAGAAAATAATCACACTTCGTTCTAAGTTTGAATTAAAAAAGGCAAAAGAGAGATTAGAGATTGTTGAGGGTTTGTTAAAGGCGCTAAAAAGTATTGATGAAATAATTGAGATAATCAAGAAATCAAGGGAGGAAGCTGCTGAAAACTTGATGAAGAAGTTTGGTTTCACAAAAAGACAGGCTGAAGCAATTTTAGAAACCAAATTGAGACAGTTAACTGCACTAGAACATGATAAGTTGAAGAAGGAGCACGATGAACTTAAAGAGACAATTGAGAAATTAGAAAAAGTTCTTGGAGATATTAAAGAAGTTCTTAAGATAATTGTTAAGGAAGTTAAGGATATTAAAGAAAAGTACGGAGATAACAGAAGAACCCAGGTTATGAAGAGAATTTCTGAGATCTCTGAAAAAGATCTTGTTCAGGAGAAAGGAGTTGTAATAACAATAACAGAGAAAGGGTATTGTAAAAGACTTGATTTGAAATCATACAAGGAGCAGCACAGGGGGGGCAAGGGAGTTATTGGAAGCAATCTAGCTACTGATGACTTTACTAAGCAGATGATTTACTGTTCCACACATGACTATTTAATGTTCTTTACTTCGAGAGGTAGAGTTCTTTGGTTGAAAGCTCACGAAGTACCTGAAGCTGAGAAGTATAGTAAGGGAAAAGCAATTGTTAATATTCTTAGCTTGAAGGATGAGACAATCACAAATGTAATTTCTGTTAAAGACTTCAAGGATTCTCTTTTCATGGCTACAAAGAAGGGCCAGGTTAAGAAAATATCTCTAGGATTGTTTTCAAAGCCACGAGAGTCTGGAGTTAGAGCTATTAATTTACCTCCAGATAATTCAGATAATTTAATTGGTGTTGAAGTTGTTAAAGATGGGCAGGAAATTATGTTAGCAACAAAGCACGGAAAGGCAATTAGATTTGATTCTAAAGATGTAAGGCCTATGGGAAGGTCTTCTTACGGAGTTACTGGAATCAAGATGGACAAAGGAGATGAGGTTGTAAGTTTAGAAGTTCTGGGAACTAAGGCTATTTTAACGATTACTAAGAATGGTTACGGAAAGAGAACTGAAGTTGATGAGTACAGAAAAACAGCAAGAGCAGGAAAAGGAGTAATCAATTTGAAATATTCCGATAAAACAGGTCCTGTTGTAACAACTGTTTCTGTTGCAGATAAAGACGGAGCTATAATTACAACAGCAAAAGGAATGGTAATAAGAACAAACTTAGATGAAATTAGAGTTATGGGAAGAGCTGCACAAGGAGTTAGGATTGTTAAGTTGCAAGCAGGAGATTCTGTTTCTGATATGGTTAGAGTTAGTGAAGAAGAAGAGATTGAAGAGAAGAAAGATTAATTAGTTTCTGTTTCTTCGTTTATCCTTTTTAATCTGATAGATTAAAGCATTGATTGCAGTTCCAGCTAGCACAATAGTTAATCCAGACAAAAAAATAATCAGCATGGAAACGCCTTCCCGCCCAAAAATGAAGAACCCTAAAAAAACTAAGGCCGCCAGTATCACATACGGATAGCCAATCCAAGAATATTCTCTAAAGTCATTTTTAGTTTTATTTAGAAAATTCCAAATTTTTTGAAATAGGTAGCCAATTCCCCAAATTATTAAAAAACTCATCACAAACCCATAAACGAGAAGATCAAAGGAAGTTAAAACCTCCCCTTCCCCCTTAAGAAAGTTGGTATAAAATGAAAAAACAGAAGGAATATTTAAAAATAAAACATATATAAAAAAAGATAAAATGTATGCTCCCAGTACTCCTGGTTTTGTATGATCACCAAGCTTTTTATTCACCTCATATTCCATGTTTGTGCGACAAAAAAAGTCATATTCAAGTCTTTTCTTTTTAATCACACCATTATCTATTAAATCTACTAAAATTTTTTTAATAACCTTTCTAGAAAATTTCTGATCGAAAAATTTTTGAATTATTTCCCGCTCAGTTATTCTGGACCACCGCCCGTTTTTACAATTCTCTTCTATATAAGCCAGGATCTGGTCTTCTTTCTCTGGTTGAGTTACCATCTTAAAACAAATAAATGAGTAGTTAAATTCTTTTCTCTCCCCCAGTCCAGCATTAAATTTAAATAAATGAACCAATTAAGAGCTATATGGAAAAGAATAGGGAAGGACATAAAGGATGGTGGTGGATTGCTCTGGTAATCCTAGTGGGCATCGGGGTCTGGTGGGGGCTCTCTTCCGAGAACAAATACGAAAAGTCTTGTGTGGATAGTTGTATATCTGAAGAAGATTACTGCACTTTAGAGGCATCAAACATTGCTCAGTCCGGAACAGAATATCTGTTATATGACGATTACCAAGACTGCTTTGATGAATTAGAATCCTGTATCTCTCTTTGTGAATGAAATATTTTGTTAAAAAACATTTAAATAACTATTTTTCTTCAGTGTATCAGAGGTGAAAGAATGGCAAAAAGAAACAAAGAAGGGATGAAATGCGGTATGCACTGTGGTCACGGATGCGTTGGAGGATTCTACGGACTTGGCTTTATTGGTGCAGCTGTTTACTATATCTCAACAGCAACTGGTTTCTGGGCAGGAGTTCTAGGTGTTTTGAAAGCAATAGTCTGGCCAGCATTTGTTGTATTCCACTTACTGGGATTGTAAGATGAATTTAGTAGGCATAATAGTTTTATTGTGTTGGATAACCTTATTATCCTACTGGGCAGTTGGTGCTTTCTTCCAAAAGTCTGTTGAGAAAAAATCAAGTTATGTTAGTAAACTGGTTCACTCTTTTTTTATGATTCTTCCGCTAGTTCTTCTATTGGGGTATAACCTTTATCACCCGCTTTCGATAGTGCTTGTTGAGCAATCTTTGGCTGTAGATTTAATTAGTATTTTTCTATGTGTCTTCGGACTAATTATTGATATCTGGGCGCGAACAACTCTTGCCGGGAATTGGAGCGCGCAAGTTGTACTTAAGAAAAAACACGAACTGGTTCAAAACGGGCCGTATAGATTTGTGAGACACCCAATATATTCAGGATATCTATTACTGTTTTTAGGAACAACTCTCGCAATAGGAAGAGTTGGAGGATTTATTGGCCTCGTAACTCTGTTTATTGGATTTTGGATAAAGCTAAGAGAAGAAGAAAGGCTAATGACCAAAACTTTTGGAAAGGGATACTTAGATTATAAAAAAAGAACAAAAGCCTTAATCCCCTATGTCCTTTGATTGTAAGGTATTTCTTACATTCACCGAAAGATTTAAATAGTTCATGTAATATATTTTTTACATGAAGAAGCTAGATTACAAAAGATATAAACTTTACCAGATACTACTAACAATAGTTTTAGCAGCTTTAATCGGAATTTTTGTTACAATGGGAAATTTTGTTATACCTCTTATTGTGTTTGCTATTGCGGTACTGGTAATGTTTGTTCTTAAGAAAAATGTTAATTTCAAACTTACTGATGAAAGGTTAGAGACCTTCTCAGGAAAAGCGTCAAGAGTAGCAATGACGGCTTTTGCCTTTGCCATGAGTATAGTGGGTATAGTACTTATCTCTCTAAGGAATGTTTATCCGCAATACCTCCTTCTAGGCAATGTTCTTATCTATTCTGAGTGCGGCATGATCTTACTTTACTCTATTCTGTTCAAGTATTATTCTAAGAAGAAATGAAAACCAAAATAGCCTTTTATAGAAATAAACTAGGTATAACCCAAGAAGAGCTAGCTTCTGCTGTAGATGTTACTAGACAGACAATAATCTCTTTAGAGCAGGGAAGGTATAATCCTTCACTAGAATTGGCCCATAAAATAACAAAAGCTCTGAAACAAAAGAAAATAGAAGATGTCTTTGTAATTGAAGATAAATAACTGTATAAAAAACCTTAAAAAACCCCTAAACCTAGTATATTTAGGAGGTTGAAAAGAGATGAATTGGTGGATGTTAATCGCAGGGCTTGTTGGAGCTGTAGGCGTTGTTGTTCAGATGCCTAGTGATGTTGGATCTTGGCTTGTCGGACTAGCCTTTTTGCTTTTATTGGTAGGTAGTTTCTTCAAATCTAAATAAAAGCCCTAACGAATTTTTTATTTTTTTATTTAATTTTTTAGTATAATTTATAAATTCTCTAAACATAGTAGTTTAAAGAAGATGGTGCATAAAAGAAGGTATTCTGGAGAAAAGGTAAATTATAGAGTAGAATACGATTATGATAAAGCTATTCTTGTTGTAATTCTTGGTTTGTTCATTATTTGTGGGGGAATCCTGGCAAGTATTTACTTTAGTTTTGATATTGTGGAAAATCTCGTAATGACTTGCATTCTGGTTGTAGTTTTCGGGATTCTAGCTTCCTATATTATGGGAAATCAGATGGTTAGAGAAGTTGAGAGAGAGTTTGTTAGGGAAATAGAAAAGCCGTACCCGGTAGTACAGAGGTATATTCAGACAATTGATAACCCAATAATAAAAGTTGTTGAAAAGCCGTACCCGGTAATAAGAGAAATAGAGAGAAAAGTTTTTGTAACAGAACCAAGGCATAAATTGAATATTCCACATTACAAGTATGTTGGTAGTAGTGAAACAATGACCTACCACTTAAGATCGTGTAGAATAAGTAAGTCAATAAAAAGGTCTCATTTAGTTTCAAATAATTCCAGAGATTATTTCAGAAATCACAAGTACAAAGCTTGTCAGTTGTGTCATCCCGAGAAACATTAGCAAGACTTTATATACTTCTTCTTAGAGTAAGCTAAACGATGACGAAAGAAAAGTACTTAAGGGGGCTAAAAACAAATAATGGCTTTGAAAGGAGATATGTTCTTGAAACATTCATGGAACTTGGATATACCTGTATTGACAAGGATGAAACCCCTGAAAAAGACAGATTATTTTATATTGCTCCAGGGTTATTAGTTGGTTTAGTTTTGTTTGAGTCAAACAAAGTTAAGAGAATAAAAGATGTTGCTTGTTCCGGAGATAAAAAAAATGTTGATGACTTTATTAATAATTTAGAAGATGCTTTAATTAGGGCCGGGTACTCTCTAAAACCTACCTCTTCCAGACAGGACACTTCGATCTAAACTCACACCAGTTACAAAGCATAGACGGGTTTGTTTTGAATTCTTTTTCAGACTGTATCTTTTCAATTAACTCTTTTATCTGTACTTTCAGTGATTCTAATTGTTCATCTGTTTTGTAAATACAGAACTTGTTATCGTGAGCTAAATAATGCCAGACTAGACAAACTTTTTGTTCTTTCCCAAAAATTTCTTTTATTGCAATTGAGTACAGAGCAAGTTGTCTGTCTGTATCAAATTTATTTTTATCTCGGGGTAAAGAACCTGTTTTGTAATCGTGGATTTCGTACTCTCCTGTTTCTTTATTGAAAACCAAGCGATCAACGTATCCCTTCAGTAGATACTTTCCATCATTGTATAGATCTATCTGAACTTCCATTTCCATATCAAGAGTGCCGTCTCTGAATGGTTTGTGTTTCATGTAGTAATCAACTAAAAACTGGACTCCGTTGTTGAAGTAATCCTGGACTGTTTTTGTTTGAGAGACAACCTTAAAATCATCTTTGAATTTTTCAGCCCAGAGGAGGGAATAGTGTTCTATAATTGCGTCAATTGTTGGTGCTGCTTTATTTTCTTTATTTACGATTGTGTAGAGCCACTCGAGTGTTTCGTGTACACAAACTCCCAAATGAGCCTCTATAGACTGTGCAAAGTCAGGTTCTATATGATCTAAGTATCTACATTTGTACTTAAACGGGCACTGTTCAAACATAGAAAGTTTTGAGTGAGAGTAAATTCGTTGTTTATCTTTTTCAGGCAGGTCTTCTGTATGGGGCATGGCCAGAGAAAAAGTTAAGAAGTTTATAAAAGTTAGTCACTACATGAAGAAAGTTAGTTTTAAGTGTAAGTCCTGTGGTAAGTGTTGTCAGGAGTTTGCTCGGGGTTACCTCCCTCTTTGGGAGTTTGAAGTCTATGATCTGCTGGAAAAAGCTAGAGAAAAGGGGATTGAAATCCCAATAGGAAGTATAAAACCAGTTGATCCTTTATTTGAAGAAGTAACCGGGGTTGCTATTTTTCCGTATTACGGACTTTTTATGGAACCCTGCCCGTTTCTAAAAGGAAACAAGTGTAGCATTTACAAAAACAGATTCTCTATTTGCAGAAGATTTCCTATTTTGATTCATCCGGAATACAAAAACTTTATAAAAGACGGGCTAGAGGAAAAAGATTTTATGTTTTGTGATAACTTTAACTTACCTGCTTTTGTTAATGAAGTTAATTTCCAGCCTTCACAGGAAAAATCCTTTGAAGTCTTCAACAAGGGTTTTGGAAAGATTGCAGAGGAAGCAAAAGATGCAAATAAGATGCGGGAATTTATTGATGAAAAGATGAAGCAGTTGATTGAAGATAAAAAAGTTGTTTTGAGAAGAATCCCGGAAGATGTTGTTTCGAAATGTAAAAAAATGCCTATTCTTTATTTTTTACGGAAAAGAGGATTTTTGAGTCAAAAAGAATTACAAGACCTCACCGAATCCAATTAGTCTCCAGTGAGAGTTCAGATTTCTAGCTATTCCAATATTATCTCCTTTTAATGGAACAACTGGAATGTTCAGTATTAATTCAGCTTCGTCTCCTTTTATTTTTTCAATTGTTCCTACTGTGATTGTTGTATTTACACTTAACATAAGTAATTCTTTTGTTTTTATTGGAGCAACTTCTTGTTTATCTTGTGTTCCTAGAACAAATTTGAAAAGTTCATATTTCATTTTTAGTTTATAGGTTATTTCAGGTAATCCACCAACAATCGAAGCAAGACAACCCGAAAGCCCGTCTGATTTTGAGAGTGTTGGATCTAGTTCTGTTTCTATTGAAATACTCGCTCCGGGGCCTACCTCCGACACAGAAGCGTTTCCTTTATGTAGCGCAAGAATTTTTGTTTTTAGTGTCTGATAATTTTGCTGATTTGCTTTCTTAATTAATAAACCGGGTTTTATCTCGAGTTCATCTCCAACTTTTAGTGTTCCTTTTTTTAGAATTCCGCCAAGAACGCCCCCGTTTAGTTTTTCTATTTCTGTTCCGGGGCGATTAATATCAAAAGATCTTGCAATCAAGAAAACCGGCTTTGCATTTGCGTCTCTTTCGGGAATTGAAAGTTCTGAAAGTGCTTCTAGAATTTTTTCTATGTTTATATTTTGCTGTGCAGAAACAGGAATAATTGGTGCGTTTTCTGCAATTGTTCCTTTAAAGAAATCTTTTATTACTTTATAATTTTCAAGTGCTTTTTCTTTTGTGACTAAATCTATTTTGTTTTGCACAATGATTATGTTTTTTATCTTTTTTGCTTGTAGTGCTATAAAGTGCTCTTTTGTCTGAGGTTTTATTCCTTCATTTGCAGCAACAACTAGAACAGCGGCATCAACAATTGCTGCACCAGATAACATTGTAGCCATAAGCATTTCGTGACCGGGAGCATCAATAAAGCTTAGATATCTAACAGGCTTTCCTTTTTTTTCTGTTGTATAGTTATTTCCTTCTTTGTAGACAACTAATTCAGCATAGCCTAATTTGATTGTGATTCCTCTCTTTAGTTCTTCTGAATGTGTATCTGTAAATTTACCTGTTAGTCTGCTTAGAAGTGTTGTTTTTCCGTGATCAATATGCCCTACAACTCCGACAGTCAGTTCGGGTAGTGATTCTATTTTTATTTCGGGTTTAGTCATAAAATACCGAGAGAAAATGCGTTAAAAAAGGTTGTGGTCTAATCCTGGCTAGGAGATTCGTGGATTTCTAAAAGAGTTGGACCATAACCAAGAATAGGAGTTGTATTCTGCTTGAATCTTCCAGTATACCTTGTTCCAATCTTTAGTTTTTCCCCATTTCTCTTAATTCTTAGGTCATTTCGTGAATTATATTTAAGAGTCTCGCAATCCATAACCTCAAGCTCCGGACTAGAAATGCCTCGGTCATGAAAGTCTCTTTCATCAAAAACTAACTCATTCCCTTGGCCAGTTTTCCAACCTTGAAGTAATTCATTTCTGAAATCTGCAAAATGAGTTCTAGAAGCGTAAAAAGGAGCGAGTAATCCCATACCCATAGCAACTAATCCAGCTAGAGCGCCTGTTCCTGCAGAACCTTTAGTGACTCCTCTTTCTAAAGAAGATTGACTAATAACTCCAGCTCTTCTGTTTGAAACTCTGTTTATTAAAGCAGATGGAAGAAAGTAAAGAGAAGAAAGTTCAGCTATTTTAAAACCAGTATTTGCAGTATCGTTATCTCCTGTTGCTAATCCGTATAATCCAGTTGCAGCACCACCAACACCTGTAACGAATGAAGCTACTCTAGAACCAGCATAAATGCCTTGCCAATGTTCATTAACAAAAGCCCCGACTTTTTTTCCAGCAGAGACTAAAGATTTACCTGCTTCTTTCATAGATTGGTAATTTATTGCCATATTTTTTTAATAAAATTCTCCTATTTAAATCTTTTGGTTTTGTTGTTTTTGAGAAGTAGTAACAAACTAAGCTGCTGCAGGAGCTTCTTTCTTTTCCTTTGGTTTACACTGATCAGGATAGATTTCCTCTAATTTTTTAGCTCCATTTTTTAAGACTTTAAGATTAACTTGAGAAACAGCTTCAGAAAGTACTTTTCCTCTTACTGTCTTTCTCCGTCTCATACCAGGAGGAGACATATTTGATCTGAATTTTTTTCCCTCTTTTCTTGACTTTCCGTGCATTCCTTTTCCGTATCCTAAAAGAACTCGTGCTCTTGCAAATCCATCAACTTGTGAAAGCATAGGCAATCCACCTAGATCTGTTCCACCAGTTATTTCAAACTCGTAACCAGCTAGATCTGGATTAATTTCTTGACCTGAAATTTTCTGTCCGATTTCCTTTCCTTCAAGGCCTTCTGCCTCTCCTTCAAAATGGAAGGTCTTCCCAGATTTTTCAGATATATTAAACTTGAATGGCATAGAGAATAAGAGAAAAAGTCATTTAAAAAGGATTCGGTTTACTCTACCCACAGTCACTATTCATATTAATCCAGCTCTCTTCAGTTTGCCATTCTCCCTCATGATCAAGAATTCTACTAACTATCTCATGAGCAATTGCGGGATCTTTACCTTGAGTCTTTAAAGCAATTTCTGCGTAAGGAATCATTTCATCTTTTCTCATTAACTTTTCGCTAACATATTCATTAAGGCAATCAGCAAGCCAACCATCGCAATATTTTGAAACATCCTCCTTATCGATAACATACCAACCAAGTTTTCTTTTAGTTATTTTGAATGTCTCATCACTATCAATTAAAACAAGCCTATTTCTAGCCCAAATTTTATCTTCAAATCCGGCTTTACCATAGAAATAAGGATGTTTATATCCGGCTTTAGCTAATTTACCAAGAAGTTTTGCGTCAGAACCCCATAAGTTTTCTCTATCGGAAGTTTTTAAGACAGCTTGAGGAAGAGATCCGTCAACAAATTCCATAAAAATATATTGTTCGAAACCTTGCTCAAAAATCCCATAAATTTTTGGGGTAGGAACTCCGTGCGACCTTAAAGTGATAATCCTGTTATACTCTTGTCTTATTTCTTCTTGATTAGTACTAAAAGAGTAATTTGTTTTAGGTCTCTTCGCAACCACTCTTGTTTTATCTCCATTTCTTTTTAATGCTTCGAAAACAAAAGCTCGGGGTCTTATTTCGTGAGAACTATGAAGTTCTGAACAGTTTTGCATCCAGTTAGTTGGAAAAAAGCATTCGGGATAAAAAGTATTTGCTGCTCTTTGAGAAAAAGTTAATCTACCTAGCGTTTTATTTCCATCGTAATCCTCTCTACCTAATGCCCGGGACATAAACGCTAATCTATCTCTCATTTCAGCAAGGGGTTGTTCGAGAGAACGGGCGCTTCTTTCACCAGTTAGCTCTAGATACCTTTCAAGGTTTAACCATCCTTCAATTTCAAAGCTTCTTGGATGGCTCCCAGGAAAAAGCTCGTATTGTACGGGGCTAGTCATTCAATCTCAGTTAGAAGGTAATTTATAAAATTTACTAAGCGCCCCAATCTTCTTTTTCTGCAGCTCTTTTTATAACAGCTATTTCTTGAAGAACCCTAAGCTCCCCCGCAGTCAGAAGGTCCTTATTTTTCTTAAAGTTCCTGAACATACTTTCACCCAAATCAGTATATAAGAATTCCTGATCTTTTACCTCTCTTTCGAAATTAACCCCGGATATTGAGATAGCAACTTCCATGCCTTCATTTGCTTCGTGAACAGAATTTCTGTCTGCCTGAATTGCTTTTATTTTTCCGAGCTTTTCTCCATTTGCTTTTATTAGAGATAAATCTGAAACTATTCTTCCGCCTTCAATTCTGACCCCAAAGATTGCTGGATTTGTATTTCTGAAAACATACTGAGGTAAAATCCGAAGTTTACAGACAGGACTCAAACCCATTAGTCTTTTTTTCTCAATTGCCTTTTGTTTTTCTACTCTAAACGCAACAACATCGTCAATTAGTCTGTAAATAACTTCGTTTGTTATTATTTTTACTTCTGGTGTTGAAAGTGCTTTTTTGAATTCCTGGGCTTCTTCATCAATAGAAACATTGAAGCCAACAATTATTGCATCAAGTTCGTTTATTTCTAAGTTTGCTTTTGCAGAAATAAGATCTTTTTTGTTTATGTCTCCGATACCAGCTTTAACTATATTGATATTTTTTTCTCTCAGTAAGACAAGAAGTGCTTCCAAGCTTCCTAAAGAATCTGCTTTTGCAATTATCCCTTGCTTATCTGTTTTAATATTCTCCAAAAGTTCCTTCTTGAAAATTTCTCGTATTTCATTTTTATTATTTTTGTAAACTATGAAAGGTAAACCTGGGAGGATTTCTATTTTTTCTATAAGTTGCATTCTTATTCCAGTCGATGCTGTTACTTTTTCTTTTGCTGAAAATTTGTTACATAAAGGTTCTATTTCTTCAAGAACACGAATTTTAGTGATCATTGGTTCTCCATCGAAACTTGCAACAGCAATTTCGTCATCTTTCTTTAATTCCCCGTCGTAAAGTATTGCCTCGATGAAGTGCTGGGTTTTTTCTTTCTTAACCTCGAGTAAAACACCCTTAGCAATTTCTCCAAGTTTCAGTCTGCTCATTAGATATCTCTGACTCAAACCGCAAATAACCATGATTAATTCGGGGATTCCCTCTTTAGTCATAGCAGAGCACGGAACAAGACCTATTTTTTGTGTAAAGTCGTTTATATTAAAAAATAAATCAGAGTCAAAGCCGAAACTGTTTAGAGATCCTATTAAAGTCATATACCTCTCATCAAAAACTTGTTTTACTTGTTGACGTTGGAGTTCGATACTTTCTTTCAAACCCCTTCCTTCTTTTGCGAAATCTCTCCAACCAGAGATATTATCTATTTTGTTCAAAGCGATTACAAAAGGTGTTTTGTTCATCTTTAGAATTTTTATTACTTCTGCAGTCTGAGGTTTTATTCCTTCATTTATATCAATAACAAGAACAGCCAAATCAGCTAAACTTCCGCCCCTTTTTCTAAGATTTGTAAATGCGGCATGTCCTGGAGTATCAATAAGTAAAAAACCAGGTATGTTTAGATTTATCCCTGATTTTTTTATTAAAG
>CABMGN010000002.1 GCA_902385635.1 uncultured archaeon
CATTATTATTTTCGCTTACCGTTTTGTAGTCTTTCAACCTTTTTTCTTCCTACATGCCCCCTAAGAAGTGTTGAGTTAAAACGTAGTTTGCACCTTTTTTGTAAATATCTAGAGCCTCTGAAATTTGATGTGCCCTTACAATAATTACCACATTTTTATTTACTTTCCTTATTTTATCTATAAGAAGGTAATTTGCTTCAAACTCTGGAACTGTTGAAACCACTAACTTTGCTTTTTTCATCGGTAACTCTTCGATTAAATCGGGATCAGAAATATCTCCATATAAGCAAGGGATTTTTAATTTTTCTAGTGTAGAAATTGTCTCAGGATTGAAATCTACTACGAGGTAATTCTTTTTTATTTTTTGTAATGAATTTAAAATTCCAAACCCTATTCTGTTATACCCAAATAGAATAGCTTCATAGTCTTTTTTTAACCTCTCTTTTCTTTCAGATAATGATCTCTTTGTTTCAAAGGGTTTTAGTCCGGGAGCAATTATTTTGTATATTTGATCTCCATAAATTATTCCATACGTTGAAATCGCGATTGTTATCACAGTAGTTAGCGTTAGCATTGAAAGAATTTCTCCCATAACGTATCCTTTTGTGATTGCTAAAGCAAGAATAATAAGAGAAAATTCTGAAACTTGGGCTAGAGTTATTCCTGTAAGGAAGTTTGTTCTTTTAGTATAGTGGAAACTTCGCATTATAATCATTATAATTAACGGCTTTAGTAGTATGACTGCTAAAGAAAGGATAATTGCTGGAATAATAACTGCACCTATCGAAGAAAGTTGCATATTTAGTCCTAAGATTATGAAGAAAATTATCAGGAAGAAGTCTCTTAGGGGTTTTACTTTTGAACTTATGTCTATGCTAAATTCTGAAACAGAGAGAATAATACCTGCGATAAGAGCACCTATTTCTAGAGAGAATCCTATGTAGGAGAATAGTGCAGCAACCGCAAAACACCAACAAATTGAAAATAAGAAAAGGAGTTCTTGTGACTTTGCTGCAGATCTTGCTATCTTTGGTACAATAAAAAATCCTAAGAATACAATTATAACAAGAGCTAACACTCCATAGACTACCTGACCTAAGGCGATCTCCATTAGACTCTTTCCTTTGGTAAGTGTTGAGAGTGTTATTAAGATAAGTATAGCTACAATGTCCTGAACAATTAGTACTCCTGTTGAAATTTTTCCAGATAGTGAATCTACTTTATTCTCGTCTGAGAGGAGTTTCATTACTACAATTGTGCTGCTAAATGCTACCCCTACACCAACAAATAAGCTTGTAATAAAATTAAATCCAAGAAGGAGGGATATACTTACTCCTGCTACTGTTGTTAAGATTATTTGGAGAATTCCTATACCTAGTGAACTAAATCCGATTTCTTTGATAACCCGAGGGTTCAGGTGTAATCCCACTGTAAATAGAAGGAAAGCTATACCAAATTCTGTAAAAACCTTTATGGTGTCTGTTGATATACCCGAACCAATAATAAACGGACTAATTGCTATTCCGGCTAAAATATATCCGAGAATTGCTGGCTGTTTGAATATTCTCACTATGAATGAAATAGCTAGGGCTATAATAAGCACAATAGCAAACTGTAAAAAAATTTGTGTCATCCTCTTTTTCTTAGTATGTAAAACAAGTTTATAAATAATTCTCACTTGATTCTAGTATGGAACTAGAAAAAACAGTAAAAGAAACTTTGAAGAAGATTAAATTGAATAAAAAAGAGAAGATTTTAGTTGCACTTTCTGGGGGCAAAGATTCTACTGCTGTTGCTTATTTATTAAAGAAGTTTGGGTATAATGTTGAAGGATTTCACATTGATCTTAAAATAGGAAAGTATAGCGATGATTGTAAAAGAGCTGTTGAGGAACTTTGTAAGGAGCTAAAAATTAAATGTCATTATTATGATATTAAGGCTGAAATGGGGAGTGGAATGTGTTATCTGAGAAGTTCTATTCAGGGAAACCAATCAAAGGGGCAGATTAAGAATTGTGCTGTTTGTGGAGTAATTAAGAAGTGGGTTTTTAACAGAGAAGCAAGGAGACTTAAGTTTGATAAAATTGCAACAGGGCATAACCTCGATGATGAAGCACAAACTTTTTTGATGAACATTATGAAAGGTTCTCCTGGTTTGAGTTCAAATACCGGACCCATAACTAGAAACAGGGAAAATCCTAATTTTGTTACAAGAATAAAACCTCTCTTTTACGTTGCTGAAAATGATGTTCGTGAGTATATTAAGAAGAAAAAACTACCTGTTGTTTTTCAGAAGTGTCCGTGTTCTTTAGATTCTTACCGAGTTCAGGTGAGAAGCTACTTGGAGAAGATGCCTACAAAATATAAAATGAATATTGTCAAAAATTTTGAAAGAAATTATCCTAGAATTGAAAAGTTGAAAGATTTGAGGATGCAATATTGTGAAATCTGCGGAGAACCTTCGAGAAACAAGATTTGTAAAAAATGTGAACTATTCTCTAAAGTAAAATGAAAATCTCAACAATCTGGAAAATTTTAATTGGTTGGTTTTTGATTGTATGTTTAATTTTTTTAATTGCTAAAAACTATTCTGTTTTTGTTTTTGGGATTACGGCTCCCTTAATTCTTGGTCTTCTGCCTTATTTTTATAGAAACAACATTAAAAATTTCTTTAAGCGGGTTGGTTTACATAATGTCTGGGGATTTTTCCTTGTCGCCTTTATAATTACTGTTCTGGAGGAATCTTACTGTTATATTCTTGGTAATGAGGTAGCATACCCTGTTTTATCTGTTGATGTTTTCCTTGTGTTCATTATCTGGCTGGGTTGGTTTGGTACTTGGTACTTCTGGATTTCTAAAAAATATTCTTTTACTAGTGCCGAAGCAATTTTGGCTGCAGGCCTTCCGGGAGTGTTATACGAGTATGTAAGCAAACCAGAATTCTTAGCTAATCCTCTTGGAGTACTAATCGCATTTCCTCTGAGTGCAGTTATTTATTCGGCAATTTTTGTCATTCCTATGCAAACGTTGGATATTCGGGGTAAGAAAACTGGTTGGAGAAAATATTTTGATTCTTTAGTAATTCCCTTTTTGATTTCGTTGCCTCTCGCAATAGCAGCTATACTTCTTTTGGGAATTAAAGTTTAAAAAATAAAAAGAAAATAAAAAAGAAAAAAATAAAATTATCTTCTTTTACGTTTAGGTCTTCTTGACACTTTAGCTTCTTTCTTGCCCCCAATCTTAGAGAACCAGAAGATGTAAAGTATTGGTAAGATACCTAGTGTGTTTACAAGAGCCAGGATGATAAACCAGGCAATTGATTTCTTCTTTGCAGCAGCTTTCCACATTGCTGTTAGCTTCCAACATAACTCCCAAACTACGAGAACTATGAAGATTGCCGCAGCAACTTCAACAGTGACCCCCCAATTTTGAGCTAGTCCCTGCATAATCTGATCTGCCGCACCATTATCTACAGCTAGAATTGACATACTTATTTTTCACCTCCTCTTAATCTACTTAGATTTATTTTCTTTAAAAATGTTTTTAGAATTTGCTTTAATCACTCTTGAGCAATACTCTCTAATTTTTTTAAAATCTCTTTATAGATCCTTATACTCATTCCTTAGTTACTATAAATCTTTAAATACTTCTTACCTCTAAAAATTAGGTATCATACAATTTGGTGTATGTTGGGGCTTTATTGCATACAATATCTTGTATGTTAGGTGATATTATGAATTGTCCATATTGTAGTCATAATGCTTCAAAAGTTACTGATAAAAGAGGATCACCTGAGGGAATTCGTAGGAGAAGAGAGTGCTTGAAGTGTGCTAAGAGATTTACTACTTACGAAAAAATAGTTCAGAGCGAGTTTTTAGTTATAAAAAAATCAGGTGAAAGAGAGAAATTTAGTAGGGAAAAATTAGAAACTGGGATGCTTAAGGCTTTTGAAAAGAGGCCTATTCCGAGGGAAAAGATAGATCAAGCTGTTAATGAACTTGAGGAAGCTTTGAGAAAAACAGGTAAGAAGGAAATTAAGAGTTCATTTATTGGAGAGATGGTTATGCGTAAGATAAAGAAGATAGATAACATCGCGTACATTCGATTTGCATCAGTTTACAGGGATTTCAAAGATTTAGATGATCTCAAAAAAGAGATTAAAGAATTGAAGAAATAAGTACAATAATCAATAAAAAGGATAAAATACAAAAAGTCTGATTAAAATGGTGATAACAAAAATACGTAAAAGAGATGGAGCAGTTGTCCCTTTCAATAAAGAGAAAATTGCCGAGGCTATCTGGAAAGCAGCAAAGGCGGTTGGAGGAAAAGATCACGAACGTGCAGAGTATCTTTCTAATGTTGTTGTAAAGTATCTTGAAGATAAAGGGATAGATTTCCCTAATGTTGAACAAGTTCAGGACGCTGTTGAAAAAATTCTTATAGAGGAAGGTCACGCAAAGGTTGCAAAAGCCTATATTCTTTATAGACAGAGTCATCAGGAGTTAAGAGACATTAAAGGTCTGTTTGATACTATCGAGGCTGTTGATGATTACTTAAGCTTAAATGATTGGATGGTTAAAGAAAATTCTAATATGGGTTTCTCTCTTCAAGGATTAAATAATTATATTGCTACAAAAATTATTACTAACTATTGGATAAGAAGAGTTTATCCTGAAGAAATTAGGAAAGCACATGAAGAAGCAGAGATACATGTTCATGATTTAGGAACTCTTGGGGCTTATTGTGTTGGGTGGGATTTGAAAGATCTTTTGATGACTGGATTTAGAGGTGTTGCTGGAAAAGTTTCTTCGAAACCCGCAAAACATTTGAGAACAGCTTTAGGGCAAATGGTTAATTTCTTTTATACTCTACAAGGAGAGACTGCTGGCGCCCAGGCCTTTAGTAATTTTGATACTCTTTTAGCTCCTTTTGTTAAGTACGACAATCTTTCTTATCCAGAAGTTAAACAGGCAATGCAAGAATTTTTGTTTAATCTTGCTGTTCCTACGAGGGTTGGATTCCAAACTCCTTTTACAAATATAACAATGGATCTAAAGGTTCCGGGTTATATGAGAGACGAACCTGTTATTATCGGAGGAAAATTCCAGAAAGAAACTTATAAGGACTTTGAAAAAGAGATGGATATGATTAATAGGGCTTTTGCTGAGGGGATGATTGAAGGTGATGCTGATGGAAGAGTTTTCACTTTTCCGATACCAACCTATAATATTACTCCTGACTTTGATTGGGATAATCCCGAGTATGATCTAATCTGGGAGATGACTGCTAAATACGGAATTCCTTATTTTTCTAATTTCATTAATTCTGACATGAGCCCGGATGATTCAAGAAGTATGTGTTGTAGACTTAGACTTGATCAGACTGAGTTAAGAAAAAGAGGGGGAGGATTATTCGGAGCAAACCCTCAAACTGGAAGTATTGGTGTTGTTACAATTAACTTACCAAGACTTGGATTCAATGCTGTTGACGAGGCTGATTTCTTTGCTAAACTTGAGAGACTGATGGACTTATCTAAAGAAAGTTTGGAAATAAAGAGAAAGGCTATTGAAAGATTTACTACTATTGGCCTTTATCCGTACTCTAAATTTTATTTAAGAAATGTTTTCCAAAGATTTGGTGAGTATTGGAAGAATCATTTTGCAACAATTGGATTACTGGGGATGAACGAGGCTATTCTTAATTTCATGCCTGGAGAAACTATAACCACTCCTCGAGGAAAGGAATTTGCAACAAAGGTGTTGGATTTTATGAGAAAGAAGCTTGAGAACTACCAGGAAGAAACTGGGAATATTTACAATTTGGAAGCAACACCCGGAGAAGGAACTTCGTATAGGTTTGCAAGAAAAGATAAAGAAAGATTTGGCAGAATCATTGTTGCTAATGAACGTGCTGTAAGAGACAATAAAGCAAAGCCATACTACACAAATTCAACTCAGCTACCTGTGAATTATACAACAGATGTTTTTGAAGCTCTTGAATTGCAAGATGATTTACAAACAAAGTATACTGGTGGAACAGTACTTCATATGTTTATTGGAGAAAAAATTCCGAAGGAATCTGTTAAATTACTTGTGAAGAAAGTTGCAGAAAACTTTAGACTTCCATACTTCACAATCACTCCGACTTTTTCAATCTGTCCTAAACACGGTTATCTTGCTGGAGATCACGAGTACTGTCCGAAGTGTGATCAGGAAAATGGCTATACAAAGATCGATGAGAAGCAACTTTCTGTGCTGAAGCAGATTAATAATTAATTAAACATAGGGGAAATAACATGGAAGAAGAAATTCATAGAACAAAGTGCGAAAGATACAGTAGAATTGTGGGGTACATCCGACCGCTTGCGCAGTGGAATGATGGAAAGCAGGCAGAGTGGCACGATAGGAAGATGTTCGATGTTGGTTGTGGCTGTTAAGTGTGAAGTGTATCTTTTTTTATAATTAATCTTTTTAATTGAGATTAGCTTGATTTAATATGAAAATTAAGGGTCTGGAGAAGGTTAGTCTAATTGATTATCCTGGAAAAATTGCATGTACTATTTTTTTATTTGGGTGTAATTTTATGTGTGGATTTTGTCATAATCCTGAATTAGTTCTGAAAGACGATGGTGTTAAATTTCCTGAAGAGGATATTCTTGATTTTTTGAAGAGAAGGCACGGATATCTTGAAGGAGTTTGTATTACTGGCGGAGAGCCACTATTAACTTTGAATGAAGAATTTGTCTTAGAGATCAGGAAACTCGGTTATCTTATAAAACTAGACACTAACGGGAGTAACCCTGAAAAACTTGAAGAGTACTTAGACAAAGGTCTTATTGATTTTGTTGCAATGGATGTTAAAACTGTTCCAGAAGAGTATCAAAAGATGACTCTTTCTAGTGTTGATATAAAAAATATTGAAAAAAGTATAAAAATTATTGTTGAAAAAGCAAAGGATTATGAATTTAGAACAACAATCATCGAGGGAATTCACGATCCGGATAAAATTCGAAGAATGGCTTTTTGGATTGCAGAAATTGCTGGAAAAAAGCCAAAGAAATTTGTGCTTCAGGGTTTTAAGAAAGGTGTTAAACTAATTGATCCTACTTTTTTTATGAAAAATGATACAACAGAAGAATTTTTGAAAGATTTGAAAGGTTTAGTCGAAAATTATTTTGAGAAGGTTGAAATTAGAGTCTAAAAACTTTTATAAATTAGGTTCCCTAATAAAAATTATGTCATCAGCACAGGAATTAACTGCGAAGGAATTTGATAAGTTTACTGAGAAAGGGCTTGTTCTTGTTGATTTTTTCGCTGAATGGTGTATGCCTTGTCTTATGATGGGGCCAGTTATTGACGAACTTGCAGATAAATTCAAAGGTAAGATTAAGTTTGCAAAGGTAAATGTTGAGGATAATTCTCCTCTTTCTGCTAAGTTCAGTATAAGCTCTATCCCTTGCTTTATTCTTTTTAAGAATGGAAAGGTTTTAGAGAGATTTGTTGGGGCTATGTCTTCTGAAGACTTTGAGGAAAAGTTAGAAGGATTCTTGTAATTTCCAAAGCTTTTTTAAACGATTTATTTCTAATCTATTTATTGGCCTCGTAGCTCAGCCTGGTAGAGCACTAGACTTTTAATCTAGTCGTCGCGGGTTCAAATCCCGTCGAGGTCATTTTGGTTTAAAGCTTTCCGGTCTTTTAAGCCTTAAAAACCGAGTCCTACTCTGAAATAGAAACATTTTTAAATCACTTTTCAGTTTCTTTTATTATTAAAAAGTCACTAAATTAGAAGCCAAATTTGGGTTCCCCATAGGGCTATCTTACCGACGATAAAATGCATACACTCCAGCCTAAACACTCTAAACTCAATCCGAAAGATTCTGAAGAAATTCTAAAAAGATTGAATATTTCTAAATCACAACTTCCAAAAATTCTTTTATCCGACCCTGCTTTGCCTGAAGGGTGTCAAGTTGGTGAGGTTATTAAAGTTGAGAGAAAAGACGAAGAAAACAAAGTAATTCTTTTCTATAGGGTGGTTGTTTAAGATGGCTAAGAGTGATCACATTATAGTTAAGAGGTATTTACAGGATCACTCACTTGTAGAATCGAATATTATTTCTTTTAATGACTTTGTTGAGCACAAAATGCAGGAGATCGTTGATGAGGTTTCTAGAACTATTGAGAACGACGAATTTGAGATCACCCTTGGAAAGGTAAGTATCGAAAAGCCCCAGGTTGTAGAGTCTGATGGTAGTGCTTCGATGGTTCTTCCTTACGAGGCTAGACTTAGAAATCTTACTTACTCTGCTTCTATTCATCTCGAAATAACTGTTAAGAAAGATGGCCAGGTTGATTCTGAAACAGTTGAAGTTGGTAAAATACCTGTTATGGTTAGAAGTAAGGCTTGTAACACTTGGGGAATGAATAAGGAACAGTTAGTTGAAAATTATAATGACCCTCTGGACTACGGTGGGTACTTCATAATTAACGGAAATGAGAGAGTTATGGTTATGGCTGAAGACCTAGCTGAAAATCAACCTTTTATTGAAAAAGATTCTAGAGGAAATACAATCCTTAGGATGTTCTCTCTTAAAGGAACTTATAGAATTCCAACTGTTGTTTCTGAAGGAAAGGAAGGAATCTTTGAATTATCTTTTTCAAGATTTAGAAATCTTCCTGCAATTGTTGTATTAAAGGCTCTTGGGTTAACTAAAGAGTCTGATATTGCAAAGTACATTGGTAAAGAAACAGATAGTGTTATTGTCAATTTGTATGAGTATGTTAATACTGCTACTCCCGAAGACGCTATGATGTTGATTGCAGAACAGACTTCCTTACAAGGAACAAAAAAAGAAATTCTTGATAGAATAAAACAAAGAATTGATTCTTACCTTTTCCCACATATTGGCCAGGGTAAAGAGCACAGAATGAAGAAAGCAATTACTCTATGTAAGTTAATCAGACAGTTTTTAATTGCAAAAGAGAATCCAAATTTAATTACAGATAAAGATCACTACGCAAATAAGAGAGTTAGACTTTCTGGAGATCTTTTATCTAGCTTATTTAGAGTTAATCTCGGAATTCTTATTAGAGATATTCAGTATTCTTTACAAAAATCAGAAAAAAGAAAGAAATTTTTCTCTATAAAGACAATTGCTAAGTCAACTTTATTCTCACACAGAGTTGAATCTGCTATTGCTACTGGTTCTTGGACTGGTATGAGATCTGGAATCACTCAGAATATGGATAAGACAAATTATCTTGCAACCATCTCACAATTACAGAGGGTTTCAAGTATGCTAAAATCTGATCAGGAAAACTTTAGAGCGAGAACATTACATCCTACTCATTACGGAAGATTCTGCCCTATTGAGACTCCAGAAGGAACTGAAATTGGTCTGAGAAAAAATCTAGCTATCTTAAGTAGAGTTTCAACTGAAGTTAAGATGGATGAAGATAAGTTCATTAAAGAACTTGAAGCATTAGGCTTAGCAAGAGAAGGTGTTGAAGGAAAAGATGTTTTCTTCAATGGTATCTTTGTTGGAAATGTTGTGAAACCTATGGAGTTTGTGTCTATTCTTAGAGATAGAAGAAGAAATGGTGCTCTTCCTTTACAAATGAACTTTAGATATGATACTGATTTTGAAACTGTTTTTATTTCTACTGAGGTTGGAAGAGTTTTGAGGCCCGTTATTATTGTTGAAAATGGTGTTTCTAGATTAAAGGACGAACATCTTATTAGGCTTGAGAATAGAGAAATTGTCTGGAACGATCTAATTAAGGATAAAGTTCTTGAATATCTTGACGCTTCTGAAGAGGAAAATGCTCTTGTTGCTTTGTTTAAAGAAGAGTTAACTCCAAGACATACTCACCTAGAAATTGATCCTGTTGATCTTTTCGGGGTTGTTAACTCACTGGTTCCTTTTGTTAATCACAATTCTTGTGCTAAAGTAATCAAGGGAAGTAAGTCTTACAAGCAGGCTCTTGGATTATATGTTGCAAACTACTTATGTAGACTTGATACTGATGTAAGTATTCTTCACTATCCGCAAAAACCTATTGTAAAAAGTTTTGTTTATGATACTCTTAATACATATCCTGCTGGACAGAATTTAGTCGTGGCTGTTATGACTTATGATGGTTATAATATGGAGGACTCTTTAATTCTGAATAAGGGTAGTGTTGATAGAGGAATGGGAAGAAGCTATTACTTTAGACCGTACTCTACTGTTGAGATGAACTATGCTGGAGGATTAAAAGATGAGATTAGTGTTCCAGAGAAAGATACTTCAGGTTATAGAACAGAAGCAAGTTACAGATTCTTAGAAAATGATGGTATTGTTTACCCTGAAGCTGAGATTAATGAGTCTGAAGTTCTTATTGGTAAAAGTTCTCCACCTAAATTCTTATCTGAAGCTAGAGAAATTTCTATTAGAACAAAGAAAGAGTCAAGTGTTACAATGAGACAGGAAGAGAAGGGAGTTGTTGATGGCGTTTTCATTTCTATGGATAAAGAAGGAAATAAAATTGTTCAGATTAGAACAAGAGACTTAAGAATCCCTGAAATAGGTGATAAGTTTGCTACTCCGTGTGGTCAGAAGGGAGTTATCGGAGCAATTGTTCCGGAAATTGATATTCCTTTTACTTCTAAAGGTGTAAGACCAGATTTAATTTTCAATCCGCACGGACTTCCTAGCAGAATGAGTGTAGGTTATCTTCTTGAGTTACTTGCAGGTAAAGTTGGTTGTTTAAGAGGAGAGAATGTTGATGGAACCGCTTTCTCTGGAGAGGATAAGAATGATTTGGAAGAGCAGTTGAAGAATTTAGGTTTCAGATATGATGGAAAGGAGACAATGTACAATGGAATTACTGGAAAAAGATTTGTTGCTAAAATCTTTATTGGAAGTATTTACTACCAGAAATTAAAATATATGGTTGGTAATAAAATCCACGGAAGAGCTTCAGGAAAAATTGCACTTTTAACTAGACAGCCTGTTGAAGGAAGAGCTAGAGGTGGAGCATTAAGACTTGGAGAGATGGAACAGCAAGCACTTGTTGCTCACGGAGCTTCTCTTTTACTTAAGGAAAGATATGATTCAGATAAAGTTGTACTTCATATTTGCTCAAAGTGTGGATCAATTGCAATTGAAGATAATATTAGAAATAAAGTTATTTGTCCAATCTGTGCTTCAGAAGAGGCAGAGCCTGTTGAAGTTTCATACGCTTTCAAATTATTGTTAGAAGAATTACAAGGGTTACACATTCAAACTAAATTTAAACTGAAAAATAAATACGAATAAAATGTCGCATAAACCTGTAATAAAGAAAGTTGGAGAAATCCAGTTTGGTTTATTTAGTCCGGAGCAGATTAAGAAACTAGCTACAGCAAAAATAGTTACACCAGAACTTTACGATATTGATGGTTATCCTGTTGATGGTGGTTTAATGGATCTGAGACTTGGAGCAATTGACCCCGGGGTTAGATGTCGTACTTGTGGTGGAAGATTGAAAGAGTGCCTTGGACATCCTGGAAGAATAGATCTTGCACGACCGGTAATTCATTTAAAATATATTCCTTTGATTGAAATGGGTTTGAGATGTTTCTGTCACAAGTGTGGTAAGATCTTACTTTCTGAGAAGGATTTAGAAAAATATACTTCTGCTTCACTAAGAGCTAAGAAAGCAAAGGATGCTAAGAAGTGTCCATACTGTAATGAAGTTGTTGAAAAGATTAAGTTAGAGAAACCAACTTCTTTTGTTTTAGGAAAGAAGAGACTTTTCCCTACAGAAGTTAGAGAGATGCTTGTTAATATTGCAGATTCTGATTTAAAGAAAATTGGTATTAACCCGGATGCTTGTAGGCCAGAGTGGGCTGTTCTTACTGCTCTTTTGGTTCCGTCAGTAACTGTTAGACCGAGTATTATTCTTGAATCTGGTGAGAGATCAGAAGATGATTTAACTCATAAACTAAGCGATATTATCAGAGCTAATCAGAGACTTTGGGAAAATCTAAATGCTGGTGCACCTGAAGTTATCATCGAGGATTTATGGGATCTACTTCAGTATCATGTTACAACTTTCTTTGACAATACTGTTGCACGTGTTCCTCCTGCAAGGCATAGATCTGGTCAACCTCTGAAAACAATAACCGAGAGAATTAAGGGTAAGGAAGGAAGAATTAGAAAGAATCTTGCTGGTAAAAGAGTAAACTATTCTGCTAGAACAGTTATTTCTCCGGATCCGTCTCTTGCAATTAATGAGGTTGGTATTCCGTATGAAATTGCTAGAATTGTTACTGTTGCAGAGACTGTTACTGATTTGAACATAGAAAAACTGAAGAAATTAATTGAGAGTGGAGAAAAATATCCTGGCGCAAATTATATTATCAGACCGGATGGAAAGAGAAAGAAGATTTCTCCTGATTTGAAGAGTGAAATAATCAATGAACTTTCTACAGGATATGTTGTTGAAAGACACTTACAAGACGGAGATGTTGTTTTATTTAACAGACATCCTTCACTTCATAGAGGAAGTTTAATGGCTCACTTTGTAAGAGTTCTTCCAGGAAGAACCTTTAGAATTCACCCTGCTGCATGTGCTCCGTATAATGCTGACTTTGATGGAGATGAAATGAATATCCACTCGCCACAAAATGAGGAAGCAAGAGCTGAAGCAAAAATTCTTTTAGATGTTAAAAGAAATCTTATCTCTCCAAAGAATAACACTCCTTTAATTGGTTGTTCACTTGACTCAATTACTGGGGGATATTTGATGGGTCTTAATGAATTTTCTGGAGATTATGCAAATCAACTTTTATACAGATCTGGAATTAATCACGAATTTTCTAAGAAGACTGTTACTGGAAAAGAACTTTACTCCACACTTCTTCCAAAAGTTGACTTTGAGAATGATTCTATGAAGATTAAAGATGGAAAAATTATCGAGGGAAAAATAGACAAAACAGCTTTTGCTCAGGACTATGGAGAATTAACTAAAGAGGTTGATAAGGTATTTGGAAGAGACGAAACTCTTTTAACAATTCATAAAGCTTTTAGTCTAGGTAAAAATTATTTATCTGATAGAGGTATTTCTATTGCTCTTGAAGATTTAGATCTGAACGAAAAAGTTTTGAAATCTTCTCAGGAAATTATTGATAAGACTATTGCTAAGGCCCAGGAGTATGTTACACAGTACAATTCTGGTGAGTTAGAAATTATCCCGGGTAAAACTCTTGAAGAGTCTAGGGAACTTAGAATGTTGCAAGCACTTAACTCTGTGAGAACAGAAATTGGTGCACTTATCAAGAAAGAGCTTCCTACAACAAATCCTGCCGGATACATGATTAAGTCAGGAAGTATTGGAAGTGTCCTTAATATTACTCAGATGGCTTGTTGTATTGGTCAGCAGGCATTTGAAGGTGGAAGAGTTGATATTGGTTTCAAGGATAGAACCCTTTCTTTCTTTGAGAGGGGGGATTTATCTGCTAAGTCTAGAGGATTTATTAGAAGTTCGTTCATTAGGGGATTAAGACCTGATGAATATTTCTTTCAGTCTATAACTGGTAGAGATGCTCTGATGGATACTGCTCTTAGAACACCTAAGTCTGGTTATTTATACAGAAGACTTGCGAATGCTTTACAAGACTTGAGGGTAGAGTATGACGGAACTGTTAGAGATAGTAATAATAATATTATTCAATTTAAGTTTGGAGATGACGAACTTGATGTTTCAATGATTCATACTGGTGGAAAAATTTCTGCTGGTGAGGCTATTGGCCTTGTAACTGCTCAGTCATTTGGTGAGAGTTCTACACAGATGGTTCTGAATGTTTTCCACGCTGCAGGAGTTGCTGAAATGCAGGTTACAACAGGTCTTCCTAGATTAATTGAAATTTTCGATGCAAGAAAAACTCCTTCAACTCCGAAGATGGAAGTTTATTTAGAGAAAGAGTATAATAACGAGAAGGATGCGAAAATCTTTGCAGAGAAGATTAAAGAATTGACTCTTAAGGATATTGCTTCTGAGATTAATCTTGACTTTTCAAATAAACATGTTGAGATTATAATCAATAAAGAAGCACTTAAACAAACCCATGTTGGAATCAAGAAAATTGCAGATAGGCTGAATGATCTTGGATTTAAGGTTAAAGAAAAAGAAAATGCTATTGTTCTTAATGTTGGAGAGCAGAGTTTCAAAGAGATTTACAAGATGAAAGAGAAACTTAAGAGAACAATTGTCTCTGGAGTTAAGGGTGTTCAACAAGTTTTAATTGCTAAGAGAGAAAAAGATTATGTAATTATTACTCTTGGTTCAAACTTGAAAGAAATGATTCTTATGAAAGAAGTTGATAAGGAGAGACTTCTATCTAACGACTTCTATGAGTTTGCAACTGTCTTCGGAATTGAGGCAACAAGACATTTAATTATAGATGAAATTAAAACGGTACTTAAGTCTCAGGGGTTAGATATTGATCATAGACACTTAAAACTTGTTGCTGATGCTATGACTAGTAACGGAGAGATTAAGGGTATTACTAGAATGGGAATTATTGCACAGAAATCGAGTATTCTCGCTAGAGCTACATTCGAGACACCGGTTAAACAATTCGTTAATGCTTCAATCAAGGGAGCAAATGATAAGTTATCAAGTGTTATCGAGAATATTATCCTAAATCAACCTGTCCCTGTTGGTACCGGTCTTCCTGGATTGCTTGTAAAAGTTATTGGGCCTTTGGTTAAGGAAGAATCAGAGAAGAAATTAGCTAAGACCAAAGTGGTTGAGAAAACAAACAGATAATTTTTAATTAAAAACTTCTAAAATTTTCTTTCCGTGTAGACTAAGCCAAGCTATTGTAAATAGCGCGAATGAATACCAGAATTGTCTAGCGTTTGGAGATGTCATTTTTTCTATTTATTGAGGAGTAATTTGGAATAGGCAGTCAGTTTTCATGTCATTCGGCAAAGACTCGCATAATGTTGGGTTATTACTTTTTACTGCTGTTTGGAATGTAAAAGAATTTACACACCCTTGAATTTGGCCTTCACTTAAGGAGTTACATTCATCTGAATTTTCTGAGTCAATTGCTTTCTTAAGGGTAACAGAGAAAACACAAGATAACTTTCTATCTTCATCTGAGAGTTGGGCGCAAAGAGAAGAATCTTTTGATTCAACTGCTTTTGTATATATAAAATTGTTATTACATTCAGATTTTAGTGTTTCACTTTCTATACTACTACATAAAGATTCGTCGTTTTTTGTTTGAGAAGATTCGAAGTAGAAATTGTCTCTGCAGTTCTGCTCACATTTATTACAATTGTTTATGCAAGAATCTAGCATTTGTTTTTCTAAGTCGGCTCCTTGGTAAGTAGCCTGCGTTTCTGTTGGTATTGTTGGTGATGCTTTGAAAATAAAGAAAATGTAAACTACTGCAAATATTACTAATGCTATTATTATTGCTACAAAAATTCCTTTCCAAGAGAAGTCTCCGTGATGTTCACCTTCTTTAGCCATTGCTATAACTAGCTTTTTATCTTATTTAAAGATTACTTTTTACTTTTTTGAAACAAACCAAAGACTAAGAATACTAGTGCAAGTATTAGTAGAATAAAAGCAATTAGTATGTATGTTGTCCTTCTTTCTAGACAGACTTGCTGTAGCATTGGCATAACTGTGTCACAAATATTTTTTCTGTTATTGGCAAGAGCCCCGAATATAAAAACCATCAAAAAAGATACGCCTGAAAGAATGTACCACTGAAACTTTTGCATATTCTTCTTAGGCTTAATGTATTTTTAATTCTTTTCCTTCGGGAACAGTAAGGTTTATAAAAAACAGTACCTCAACTTTTAGATACTTCAAATGGAAAATACTATCGATATGCAAGGGATGAGATACTTAAATCTCTTTGATAAGGTAACTCAGGTATCAACTAGATACTGTTTTAAGTATAACGAAGGAATAATTTTTTGTGTTCCTAAGAAAGATATTTCTAAAGCTGTTGGAAAGGAAGGGAGAAATGTACGTAGGCTTGGGGAGATTATGCGAAAGAGAGTTAAGGTAATTGCTTTTCCGCGTGGATCTCAAGATGCTAAGACCTTCATTGAAGCTATTGTAAGTCCGGTTCAATTTAAGGATCTACAAATCACTGGTGACGAAATTATAATCAATTCTGGCGGGACTCAAAATAAGGCTGCTCTTATAGGAAGAAACAAGAGAAGACTTGAAGAAATGCAAGAGATTGTTAAGAGTTATTTCAATAGAAATTTTAGAATTCTATAAATTTTATCCTCGAAGAATATCTAGAAACCTTTATAAATGAATTTTCTTACTGATATCTATTAACATGGGATTGAAAGCAGCAAAAACACAAGTGAAGAAAAGGAATAAATTTAGGTGGGCTGATAAGGGTTACAAGACTAGAGTTCTTGGACTTTACGCAAAAGCAGATCCACTAGAAGGAGCTTCACAGGCAAAAGGAATTGTAATCCAAAAAGTTCAGAAAGAAGCAAAACAGCCAAACTCTGCTATGAGAAAGTGTTGTAAAGTTCAACTTACTAAGAATGGAAAGTATGTTACTGCTTTTATTCCAGGAAATCTTGCACAAAAATTTATTGATGAACATGATGAAGTTATGATTGAAAGAATTGGTGGTAAGCAGGGACGTTCTAAGGGAGATATTCCCGGGGTTAGATTCCAAGTAATTAAAGTAAATGATCAACCTTTACACTTGTTGTGGAGAGGAAAGATCGAGAAGGGTAGAAGATAAAATGGGAGATAACGGTTGGAGAGCGTATCATATTGGGGATCGAGTGGCATTCAAATCAGATCCTAAAATTCATGATTACGAGATTATCTCCGGCCAGATAACTCAAATAGTTGCAGAAACTCACTACGTTGAGATCGGAGTAAATAAACTTAGCATAGCCGACACACTTCATCTTAGAATACGCCCAGGTAAAAGTGATATTGCTCTTCTTGTAAACTCTGAGGCTCTTGCAGCATAAATAAAATGACAGAACAAACAAACTTACCAACATTCAAAGTATTTGACAAGTGGGATATGTCAGAAGTAGTTGTAACTGATCTTGGCTTGAAGAATGTTATTAATCTACAACCCAAACTTATTATTAAGAGTCACGGAAGAAATTTTGGAAAGATGCATCAGGCTAAAGTTAATCTTATTGAAAGATTGATGAATAAATTAAGTAATTCTGGGCATAGGGGAAAGAAACATAGGATTGAACTTGGTAGAACTTCTGGAAAATATGAAAAAAATATGGGGACTGTTATTAAAGCTCTTGAGTTAGTCGAACAAAAAACAAAACAAAACCCTTTGCAGGTTTTAGTTAAAGCTGTGGAAAAAGCTGCACCAATGGATGAAGTTACTGTAATTGAATATGGTGGTACAAGATATCCTCAGGCTGTTGATGTTTCACCTTTAAGAAGAGTTAATTTAGCTTTGAAACACATAATCCACGGTGCTTCTGATAAAGCATTTGGAAAGAAAAAGACAATTGCTCAGGCACTTGCTGAAGAAATTGTTCTTGCTTCTGAATCTCATGGAGATAGTTTTGCTTATAGGAAAAAGAATGAGTCTGAAAAACAGGCTGATTCAGCACGTTAAATTTATAACTTTAGTACTTCTAGTTTAATTATGAAACCAACAACTTTTTTTGTTGTATGTTTTGCTTTAGTCTTAGGACTTTTTTTAGGAATTGTTTGGATGCCTATTTTTGATTCTCTCAAGTTGAATGTAGATAATTTTTACATTTACTTTGTTTTACCTTTTGTTTTATCTCTACTTGTTGCAATTGGATTCTTTTTTATGGATAACGAGACTACGCCCGGAAAAAAGTTTTTACATAGCTTGATTATATTTATTCTTCAGGGTATTGTAAATGTTGCATTAATGATCTTTGTTTTCTACAGAATCAGCTTCTAGTTTTAGGGGTTATAAATAAATCTGGAAATTGTTCTCTTAACGGGGGTTCTAATGGAAGACCCATCTTTTTGAAAAGGGCATCCATACTTCTTTCTGAAGGATCTTCATATGAGTGATGGGGGGTATAACCTAAACAACTGGTCTCTATAGGATTTCCACTAACTGTTTGTTTTACTAATCCTCTACCGTTGCATCCTCTCGTAGGACAAGTACCTCTTTGTGATCTATACCAAATACATTCTGTTCTTTCATATAACTGTGCGCCTTCTACCATTAAAGTCCTCTTTAGTTTAGGTTAATAAAGATTTTGGTTATATAAAAGCCTCCGACGGGGATTGAACCCGTGACCCCCACTTTACGAAAGTGGTGCTCTACCAACTGAGCTACGGAGGCTTCTATACTATATAATAATCTTGTTTTAAAAAGGAGAATCTTCTTTATGAAATAATCCTTGAATTCTTTTTATTCAAAAAACTTTAAATAGATCTATTCTTTTGAGATACTATGAATCTAAAGGGGAGTGAGACTGAGAAGAATCTTCTGAAGGCTTTTGCTGGTGAGAGTCAGGCAAGAAATCGTTATACTTATTTTGCTTCTGTGGCTAAGAAAGCTGGTTTTGAACAAATAGCTGGGGTCTTTTTAGAAACAGCAGATAACGAAAAAGAACATGCAAAGATTTTTTTTGGATATTTAGAAGGAAGAGATTTGGAAATTACTGCAACTTATCCTGCTGGGAAAATTGGAACAACTGCTGAAAATCTTTTGGCTGCTGCTGAGGGAGAAAAATTAGAGTGGGGAAAACTTTATCCTGATTTTGAGAAGGTTGCGAGAAAGGAGGGATTCAAAGAAATTGCAGATTCTTTTAAGGAAATCGCGGAGGTTGAGCAGGAACACGAAAAGAGATATAGAAAACTTTTAGAGAATGTTAAGAACGGAAAAGTTTTCAAGAAGGATAAAGTTGTAAAATGGAAGTGTAGAAATTGTGGTTATGTTCAAGAAGGTAAAGAAGCTCCAGATAAATGTCCTGCTTGTAAACATCCTCGTGCATATTACGAAGTTGAAGAAGAGAATTACTAATTTTAAAATGAAAAAGAAACTTTGGTTTAAGGCAAAATGTTACGGCTGGGGATGGTATCCTTCAACTTGGCAAGGATGGTTAGCAATCCTAATCTGGCTTGTTTTAATTCTTCTCTGGATTTTTTTATTTAACACTTATTATTCTATTGAAGCTAATATCTGGGAGTACCTTTTAGGAATTTTTATTCTTACAGCAATTTTGATTCTGTTCTGTTGGAGAACCGGTGAAAAACCTAGATGGAGATGGGGCAAGTAAGATAATAATCCTTAAAAACAGGTGTTTAATTCTAAAGTTATGAGTAAAATCCCGTATTTGGTTGGTGGGGGACTTGCTGTTCTTGTAGGGATAGATTGTTATTTTGGAACTCCTGTTGGAACTTGGCTTGCTGAACATGCTAGGGTTGCTATAGATAACAAACATTTTCTTGATGGAACTTTCTATTGGAGAATTCCTTTTACTGGAAAGATAATGCCTGATCGCACTACTGCACAACTTTTAGAAGGAATCGTTCTACTCACGGACGTATACATACTCGGAACTAGTCTTAAAGACCAGCTTGCTCATAGAAATGTTTTGAGACGATTATCTAGGGAAGATTAATCTTAGTATAATAATATTTAAGAATGGAGTTTTTATCTTATTTTTATGTTACTTAGACCTTACGGAGAACAGAGACCTTTGGAAGATTTGAATGACGCGAGATGGATACTTGTGGGCCTTTCTACTAGCTCCAAGATTGTTTCTCCTTTTATTCTAGCTATTCCTTCTGGAGAGTTATATCAAGGAAGATTTAAGAATCAGAGTTATGGATTAAAGTTAAATGATGGTCTTTTGGCTCCGGCTTTATGGGAAGGGTACCAGTTTGTTCTTCCAACGCAAGGCCCTTCTTTGGGTTTAGCTGTTCCTGAAGTTTCTCCGAGGGGCATGAGTATTAGTCCATTTACTTGGCAACATGGCGGACCTAACGGATATGATGTAGTTAGTGATGTTACGGGGGTTTATGTTGGACATGAAGAGGTTATGAGGGCTTTGAGAATGCACGAGAATACAGCTATGGGTTTCTGGGCGCAGTTAATAGAGAAAGGTGAACTTCTTGTATCTCGCGGAAGAATAGGTCGTGCATTAGATTCTTTAGCGGGAAATTTTGTTCCAAGGTTTAAAAGAGAACACTACCCTGTTGAGACATTTCAACCAATTATTGTCGCACCTTGAATAGAATTAGTTTTCTAAATCTTTTAAATAATTATAAGCTGCTTTAGCTGCAATCGCCCCTTGGCCGGATGCAACTACAACTTGTTTGAGTTTGTGATGTGTTATGTCTCCTGCTGCAAAAATTCCTTTTACAGAAGTACTCATTTCTTCGTCGACAATTATGTACCCTTCTTTGTCTAACTTTACATTTAGCTCTTTCAAAAAATTTGTTAGAGGTGTTGCACCGACTTCTACAAAAATTCCATCAAGTTTTATTTCTTGTTTTTTCCCTTTCTGACTTATTTCTAGTGATTCTACTTTATCTTTTCCGTTTATTTTTGTAGGAATTGCACTGTAAATCACTTCTGCATTTTTTTTGTCTTCAATTCTTTCTGTTGTTAACTCTTCACAGCGTAATTTTTCTCCCCTGTAAATGACATAAACCTTTTTTGCTAGGTCTGTTAGTGCTAGAGCGGAGGTTGCTGCACAATCACTTCCCCCAATAACCCCGACTGTTTTTCCTTTGAAAAAAAACGCATCACATGTTACGCAATATGAAACTCCTTTTCCAGTAAGTTCTTGTTCGCCGGGAATGTTTAGTTTTCTTCTTTCTGTTCCTGTTGCTAGAATTAATGCTTTGCAAGAGAACTCATCTTTTTTTGTTTTTATTATAAATAAATCTTTTTCCTTTTTTACTGATTCAACATCTTTTGTCATTATTTTTATTCCTTCATACTTTTTTAACTGGTCGTAGAACTGTTTCATTAGCGCTGCTCCGTTTCCAGAGTATCCGGGCCAGTTTTCTAGAGAGAGAATTGAGTTTGCTGTTCATCCAACGTCCTTGCTTATTACTGCTGTTTTTAATCCATTCCTTATTGAGTACAAGCCTGCTGTTAGCCCCGCTGGTCCTGCACCGAGAATTATTACATCATAGGATTCCATCAGTAGAAAAAGAGTTGGTAGTTTTTAAGGATTGTGAAATTTAGAGCTGCATATCAACTAGAAAATGAGGGTAACCTTTTGGAGGATTGTTAATATAATGATCAAGGGTCATTCCTTTACCTAACTGATGTTCTCCTTCTAATCCAAGAATTACACTTCCATCTCTGCAAGTTACGCCGTGTTCTCCTTTTAAGAAAGACTTTAAACTTCTCACAATTTTTCCGTTTCTTGTTACCATAACAGATATTTCTGGATTTCCGGGCCAATTTTTTTTATCAAAACCCCTATATCCTAACCAGTCGATCATTTTCTCTCCTTGGCCAGTAGCCCAGGCTATTCCAACCATAAAATCAAATGCTTGTCTATTAAACCCTAACATCCACCACGGATTTTTGTCAAAAACTCGTTTGAAGTGAGAAACTGCTTGAGGAAGGTAAGGATTTACAGCATTAACGTCTCTAAATTGATTTGCATTCAGGGGATGACACATATACTCATTATCTTCTACTCTTCCGAAATGTTGTAAGTTGTTACCGTGAACGTAGAGTCTTCCGTGTGGTGCATAATGGCACGGAAAGTTAAATCTTGCTACTATATTTGGTTCTGCCATGTTTTCTTTGACTTTTGTGAATATTTAAATTTATGCAAACACAACTTTTCTTGCTTCGTCCTGACTTAAAATGAAAAGTTTCCCAAAATCATCTTTAGCTAGTTGTTCATACATTTTAGCGATTCTGGGATGAAACATTTTTCCCATTGAGTAGTAAGCATCGTCTAGAACTGTTGAGCTCTTTGCATCCCAAATTTCTACAACTTTTCGCTGGATCCCCCTTTCTTCTTTCCATTCTCTCGGAAAATTTAGGTGTAATACTCCTCCTAACTTAGAGTTCATTCCTTGATTAAAATATTCTTCTAGAGCTTCTTTTAATGTTGCTTCATACTGATTAATTGTCTGTACTATTGGGTCTGACTTCCATTGTTCTTTTAATCTTTCTACCGCTTCTACTGGAATCCCTTTTGGGGTCCTATAAAGGGGGGCATCTACTTCGTTTGGTGCGACAATTCTCTGATCTGGAACAATTATTGGCGAATCTTCTGTTATTGCTCCTTTTGTATGCTCTAGTATGGATAAGTGTGCCCTCAACATCGCTCCCGGGATAGAAGCCATAAGTGCGTATTTACTCTTAGGTCTTTCTTCTGGTTCCATTTCATATCCGTCATTTAAGAGGACCTCCTGAAGTATAGGGTCAGTTAGAAGTCTGTCTCCGAACTCTCCAACTAAATTATGCAAGGCTCCAACCCTTTCTATTGTTGTATCTCTCAACCAAAGAGGGTATTCTTCTAGTCTTCTTATCATTTAAATTCATCTTTCTCGAAGCTTTTAACTTTTTCTATAGTGCAAAATCTTTATTAATGTGCCTTGGCTATTCTCTTTATGAAGCTAGAAATTGCTAAGATTATTTTTGGATTTTTAAGTAAAAGGGGAGTTAAATTAGATAAGGATTCTATTGAGAAGTTAATTGAGATTCCTCCAAACTCGGAGATGGGTGATTTTGCTTTTCCGTGTTTTGTTCTTGCTAAGGATTTAAGGAAAGCTCCGCAACAGATTGCGGAGGATTTGGCTGTTGAGATTAGTAAGTCTAAGAATAACTTTGAAAAAGTTCAAGCACAAGGACCGTATGTTAATTTCTTTGTTAAGAGGGGAAACTTTGCTGAAGATACAATAAAAACTATCCTGAAGGAGAAGGGAAAGTACGGAATGGGAACTCAGAAAGGAAAAGTTATGACTGAATTTTGTCATGCGAATACACATAAAGCTTTTCATATCGGACATACAAGGAATATCTCTTTAGGAGAGTCTGTTTCAAGAATTCTGGAGTTTTCGGGGTTGAAGGTAATTAGAACAAATTATCAGGGAGATATTGGAATGCATGTTGCTAAAACTCTTTGGGGTTTGTTGAATCTTAAGAAGATCGGTTTGAAGGAGCCTACAAAAGATAAAGGAAAGTGGCTTGGACTTGTTTATGCAAAAGCTAGCGCAATGGCTAAAGATGAAAAGATCAATGCTGAAGTTAATGAAATTAATCAAAAGTTGTATGCTGGAGATAAAAAGTTAATTGCTCTTTGGAAAAAGACACGACAGTGGAGTATTGATTACTTTGAGAAGACTGTTTACCCTGATTTCCAAGTTAAGTTTAATAGATTTTATTTTGAATCTGAAGTTGAAAAGAAGGGAATAAGTATTGTTAAAGAACTGGAGAAAAAAGGAGTTGCTAAGGTTGATCGGGGTGCGGTAATTATGGACTATCAGGAGCAAGGGATGGGTATCTACATCTTGTTAAAATCAGACGGGACTCCTCTTTATTCAACAAAGGATTTGGCTCTTGCTGAATTGCAGAACAAAGAGTACAACCCGGATAAAATTCTACATATTGTTGCATCTGAACAGAATCTTTATTTTAGGCAGTTGATTAAGACTCTTGAGTTTTATGATAAGAAATTAGCTGACAAAGAGAAACATATGTCTTATGAGCTAGTTATTTTACCCTCCGGAAAGATGGCTTCGCGTGAAGGAAATGTTATTCTTTATGATGATACACTCGCTAAGTTAATTAGTCTTATTGAAAAAGAGATTAAGCAAAGAGATTCTAAGATTTCAAAAAAAGAACTTGATACAAGAGCTAGGAAGATTGCTTTGTGTGCTGTGAAATATGCTATGCTCTCGCAGGATATTAAGAGAACAATTGTTTTTAATGAAGAAGAGATTACAAGATTTGATGGAAATACCGGGCCATATATTCAGTATTCGTACGCACGTGCTAGTTCTATTTTGAAGAAGGTTAAGCAGAAGAATTTCCAGAAGTTTAAGGTTGGAGAACTAGAGAAGCACGAGATTGAATTGTCTAAGAAACTTTCAGAATTTGGGGATGTTGCAAGAGACGCTGCCGAGAAGTATAATCCTGCTTTGATTGCACATTATTCTTATGAATTGGCTCAGATGTTTAGTGAGTTTTATCACACTTGTCCTGTTTTGCAGGATGAGAAGAAGAAAGATTTCAGATTGGCGTTAGTTGAGAGTTTCAGGGTTGTCTTGAAAAATTCGTTGAATCTCTTGGGAATTGAAACTTTAGAAGAGATGTAATTCTTTTAAACCCCATATCATTTTCTCTTTTATGTTAGAAATTTATTTTGAAACCTATGGCTGTTCAGCTAATAAAAATTCATCTGAGATTATGAAGGGGATTGTGAAATCTGCTGGATTAAATTTAATTGAGAATCCGGAGAGGGCGGATTTTGTTGTAATTAATTCGTGTATTGTTAAGGAACCTACTGAAGCTAAAATAAAGAAGAGAATTAATGATTTTTTGAAGAAGGATAAAAAAGTTATTCTTGCGGGTTGTATGCCTAGATTAAGCGAGAAGAAGTTTGCTCATGTGAACAATTTATTTTTGATTGATACAAGTCAAGTAAAAAACATTGTTAATTTAATTAAAGATATTCAAGAAGGAAATTATACTTCTGAAAAGTATCTTAAGAAGAGAAATGAGGTTAAGTTGAATTCTCCGAAGATTTCTGAAGAAAGGATAATAGGAATTACTCAGATCTCTGAAGGCTGTCTGGGTGAGTGTAAGTATTGTATAACGAAAGTTGCTAAAGGCAAACTTTTCTCTTATCCCCTTGAAGAAATTGTAAAAAATGTTCAGAGAGATGTTGATTCTGGATGTAAAGAGATTTGGTTGACTTCACAGGACTGTGCTTCGTACGGGAATGAGGATGGAAAGTACTTGTTTCCAGAATTATTAAGGAATATCATTGAGATTAAGGGAGACTTTTTTATTAGAATTGGAATGATGAACCCAAATAATGTCCTGAAGATTCTCCCAGAACTTATTGAATTATATAAGAATACAAAAATGTTTAAGTTTCTACATATACCTATTCAATCTGGAAGTGATAAAGTCCTTAAGGAGATGGGTAGAAACTATAAGATTGCTGATGTTATGAAGATTGTCAAAGAATTTAAGAAAAACTTTCCGGATGGAGTTATTGCTACTGATATTATTGTGGGTTACCCTGGAGAAACCGAGAGAGATTTTAAGGAAACCTATGATTTGATTCAAGAAATAAAACCAGAGATTCTTAACTCAAGCAAGTTTTGGCCTCGCTCTGGAACTCCGGCCGCAAGGCTAAAGCAAGTTGATAGAAGTATTGTAATCAAGAGGGTTTCTAAATTAATGAAATTGCACTTAGACATTTGTAATGAGAATCAACTTAGGTGGAAATATCTAGAAACAGATGTTTTGATTGATCAGAAAGGGTTTCCGGGAACTTTCTTAGCACGAGATAAAAATTATAGGTTGTTTGGAGTCCAGACAACAAATAAGAACCTTTTAGGAAAGGTTGTTAAGGTTAAAGTTAAGAAGGTATTGCCCCATTATTTGGTTAGTGAGGTAAAAACATGAGAATAGGATCTCTTAAGCTAAAAAATAGAATCTTCTTGGCTCCAATGGAGGAGATTAACGATCCCGCGTTTAGAATGCTTTGTAAGAAAGCCGGAGCGGGGTTGACTTATACTGGATTGTCAAGTCCGTTGAACCCGAAAGAGTTAACTTTAGACGATAAACCCGCTTTGCAAATTTTCTGTACTTCTGAAAAAGGAGTTAAGGATTTTATTAAAAAGTATGATAAGAAAGTTAGTTTGTGGGACTTTAATCTTGGTTGTCCTTCTAAGTTAGCAAAGAAACATGGCTTTGGGGTATTTATGCATGAGGATTTAGAATCAATCGAACAAATTTTAAAAGTGATGAAAGAGTCAACTAAGAAACCTGTTACAATTAAGATAAGAAAATCTCCTAAAACTCTTGAGATAATTAAGATTGCAGAAAAGTATTGCGACGCAATCGGAATTCATCCTAGAACACAGGCTCAGGGTTACTCTGGAAAGCCTGATTTAGATTTTTCTCTGAAAGTTAAAGAGATGACAAGGTTACCAGTCATTTACTCTGGAGATGTCAATGAAAAGAACTACAGAGAACTTTTGAGAAAGTTTGATTTTGTTATGGTTGGAAGAGCGGCAATTGGGAGACCAAACATTTTTGTAAAGATGACTGGTAAAAAGATGAGAGATATTACTTTCAAGAATTACCTAAAATTAGCCGAGAAGTATAAACTTTACTTCAGGCAGATTAAGTTTCAGGCAATGAATTTCACAAAAGATCAGAAAGATGCAAAGAAACTGAGATTGAAGATTTTTGAAGCGAAAAGCTTAGAGGAACTGAAAAAGATACTCCTTTTGAGTTAATATAAAGGAAAAATTTAAAAAGTTCTTTCTTGAGTCCTTTTAATGGGTCAATTCACTTTTAATCGAGTAGTTGGTATTGTTCATACTCTGGCAAGTGACCCTGCTCTTTCGGTAGATAATCTTCTAGAGAAACTTTGTGCGGGAACCGGTTTCTCTCCAAAAGATCTATTGGGAAGAAGTAAGTCACAAAGTGTCGCTTCTTTAAGACAAGGAGCTTACTATCTTTTACATGAAAAGCTTGGATTGAGCCATCCCGAAACTGCTAGATTTATGGGTAGAAAAGACCATACAACTTCTTTGTACGGTGTTAGAAAAATTAGTGGCGGTCTTGAAGCTTATGCTCATTAAAGGTAGTTTTTTAAAGGATACTCCTAGTTGAAGGTTTATGTTAGACAATAAGTATATTGGAGTTTATCACGTTACTGTTGATCCCAAAGGAAGAATAAACTTACCTAAAAAATTTAGACGGAACGGAGTTAATATTTATTATTCACGCCCATCTCCTTCTGTTAAGGGGTTTCTTCTTTATCCAGAACCTACTTTTGAGGAAATAGTTGAAGGATTGGAGAATCTCCCAGAAGATGATCCTATCCGAGTAAGCTTTGCTGAATCCCGAGAAATTAAGGTAGATTCGGCAAGTAGGATGAATATAGCTAGATTGGACTTAGGAGACCGGGTGACTATGCTTGGAAATCTTAACTGTCTAATTTTAAGAAAAGCTGAGAAAAAGAAAGAATGATGGTCAAACCATATTTTCCGAATCGTGGTCTGGAATGTTACAACTCAGCACTAGCTAACCTCCTTTTAGAATTTGGAGATAGAACAACTGCAGAATTAGTCTTTAATAACTATAGAAATCATCGGTTGGTTTCTAGAGATGGGACTTTACATTCAGGTTTACTTACGAGAGTTCTCTCAGAATTAACTAATGAAAGATATTTTGGAATCTTACATACTAATTTTGAGGATTTAATTGGAAATACTCAAAAATTATTTGGGAAGAGTAGAGCAGAAGAAATACTAAGAATAATCGCAGAAGAAAGTGCTGAAGGGAGAATTAAAGGTCATAACGGAAGTCTTAATTATCTTCCTCCCGCAATAATCTTAGCCGAGGGTAATAAGTGGGGTCATGCTTGTGTTGATATCGGGGATGGAACTTTGGTCAACAATGGGGAAAAAATTATTTGTTCAGTGGAATCTTTACGGATAATTGGGCTTTTAGAAGTTAAAAGAGATAATTAAAATTATTTAACAACTTTCATTTCTTTCCAAGCAAGTTCAAATAACTGTTCTAGTGCTTGAGCAAAGAAATCTGTGTTAATCCATACACCAACATCGTAGTTAGGATGGAATTTTTCATCATCTAGAAGCATAAACATTAATTGATTCCCATCAATTATTGCAAATCTTGCTTTCATCTTGTCCATACTTCTTACTTCTGCAATTGCTTTTAACTCTCTAGCAATTTTAATATTAGAATTATCTATTGGAGCAGCAATCCTTATTTTTACTCCTCTTTTTCTACACTTCTCAAAAGTTGGCATTAAAGCTTCAATCTTTCTATTTAAACCGTCACGTGTTGTAACAATTGTAACCTGTCTTTCTGCATCTCTGATCATCATGTCTAGGTGATTGTAAATATTTTGTCTTCCTTTCATACTTCCAGAAAGGTCAGAAGGTTCTACGAATTTTACTCCTTGTGTGAATAGTGTTGTTAGCTCTCCAAGAACATCATCATCTTTTAGAGATTCGAGTCTTTTTGTTCTCTCTTGTGTGTGCTTTAGTAAGTTTCTTTTAACTCTTTCAACAACTTCTTCTGGTTTAAGAGCAACGAATTTTATTGGTTTTCCAAGCTTCATAACAATAAACCCTTTTTTCTCTAGCGACTCTAAAATATCATAAGTTCTTGATCTTGGAACATCAGAAATATTACTTAATTCCCCTGCAGTAGAGGTTCCTCGTGAAAGAATAGCTGTCCAGACTTTTACCTCATATAGGTTTAAATCAAAAATTTTTCTTAGTCTGCTCAAAAATTCGTCTTTAACAATCATTTTTTCACCCTCTTTTTAGCTTGTTTTAGTTTTTAAATATTGCTATGTTAAAAGAGTGAAATTTAAGGAGTACCGACCGGGAGTTATTTTCTCCTATTCGATAATTATCGCTATCTCACCCTTTTTATCTTTAATCTTAAAATCAATCTTGTTTTTAAATGTTTCTTTGAAAGTAGTCACAAATTCAAGTTTTTTTGAATTAGTCCTTTCTGATATGAATTTTTTATGTTTTTCAAGAATTTTTATTGTATTTTCATCTGTGTGTATGTATGTACTAATTATTTGGGGCTTTTCTAACCCTAATGTTTTCCTGAATGATTGTATATGTCTTGACATTTCTCGCGCGTAACCTTCTGCTTCAAGTTCGGGTGTTATTTTTGTGTCATACTTTACTTCAATTTCTTTTTCTGACTTTTTTAATTCTACTTTTTTTATGTTAAGTTGCCTTAGAATTATCTCCTGAAGTTCTTTTGAAACAGTTTTTGGGTGAGAAACTTGCGCTTTTGCTAGGGGCCACTTTAATCCAATCTGAATTTTATCCCTTTCTGAAAAACCTCTTTCAAGAATCTCCATAACATACTTAAATTCTTCTTCTAGTTTTTCATTGATTAATTTTTTATCACACTTTGGCCAGTCTGAGAGATGAACAGATTCTTTTCCGAATTCTTTATGGATCACTTCTGTAACATTTGGGGCGTAAGGAGCGAGCAATCTTGATACTACATCAAGTATCTCTCCAATTACTTCTTTTACGTTTTTGTCTTCCCTGTTTCTTACTAGTTTAATATATGTCTTTGAAAAATCGTTTGTCACAAAGTCCATTAACGGGTAAAGTGCTTTTTCTATCTGGTAGTTTTCTAGATTTTCTGTTGATTCTTTTATTACTTTGTTTAATCTTGATAAAATCCATTTATCTTCTATTCTTACTTCTGCTTTTTCTACTGGGTTTAGTTGTTTATAGAACTGGAAAGTGTTCCACAAAACATTGAGGAATGGGAGAACCTCTTCTTTTACTAAATTTATTCCGAATCTTTTTTGTGCTCCGATATCTACTGTACAGAATTGGAGTCTTACAGCATCAATTCCAACAGAATCCATTATCTCATCTGGATTTAGAATGTTTCCTTTTGATTTTGACATTTTATCTCCTTTTTCATCTACTATGTGGCCCGCACAGATTACATTCTTGAACGCAACATCGTCAAAAAGAATTGTTCCTAAGACATGAAGAGTGTAGAACCACCCTCTTGTTTGGTCTATTGCTTCTGCAATAAAGTCGTAAGGGAATCTTTTTTTGAATTCTTCCTTGTTTTCAAAGGGGTAGTGGAACTGAGCAAATGAAGCAGAACCAGAGTCATACCAACAGTCTATTACTTCTGGGATTCTAGTCATCTCTCCTTTACACTTTTCACATTTTAACTTTATATTATCAATCCAAGGTTTGTGTAAATCAATTTCTTTATCTGTAAACTTCTTTACTGCTTTTTCTTTTAGCTCTTTTACACTTCCGATTATTACTTCATTTCCGCAAGAGCATCTCCAGACTGGGAGAGGTGTTCCCCAGAATTTATTTCGTGAGAGTGCCCAGTCTTTAACATTTCTTAACCAATCTCCAAATCTTCCCTCTTTGATGTACTTGGGAGTCCAATTTATCTTTTCATTTAGTTCAATTAGTCTATCTTTGTATTTTGTTACTTCAATAAACCAGGATTTTATTGCGTAATACATAAGAGGAGAACTACATCTCCAGCAGAAAGGATAGTCGTGTTCGTAAGGGATAGTTGAGTATAGTTGATCATTCATCTTTAATCTTTCAATTATTAACTTGTCAGTTTCTTTTATGAACTGGCCTTTGTAATCTGGGACTTCAGCTGTAAAACGACCTGTTTCATCTACTGGCTGTACAAAAGGGACTTTTTCTTTTTTGCAAACATCGTAATCTACTTCTCCAAATGCTGGAGCAATATGCACAAGACCTGTTCCATCTTCGGTTGTAACAAAGTCTCCTGGAATTATTTTGAATGCTCCTTTTAATCCTGCGAAATAAGGGAATAACGGAGAGTATTCTTTCCCTAAAAGGTCTTTTCCTTTTACTGTCTTAATTATGTTTGGTTCTTCAAAAAGGCGGGATGCTTGTTCTTTTGCTATAATAAAAACTTCTCTCTCTTCAATAAACACGTAATCTATTTTTGGATTTACTGCAACAGCAACATTTGCTGGTAGGGTCCAGGGGGTTGTTGTCCATACTAGTAAATTTTCTCCTGAAGAAAGTCTGAATTTAACTACAACAGAATCTTCTTTAACTTTTTTATAACCCTGTGCAACTTCGTGGCTTGAAAGGGGAGTTTCACAACGAGGGCAGAAGGGAACAACTTTGTGTGCTTCGTAGAGAAGTTTTTTATTGTATAACTGTTGTAGAGACCACCAGACGCTTTCAATATAGTTATTATCTAGGGTGGCGTAACGACCGTCTAGATCAACCCAGTAGTTTAATTTTTTAGTTGATTTGTTCCAGGTTTCAATATACGAGAAGACACTCTCTCTACATTCGTTTATGAACTTTGCTTCTCCGTGTTTTTGAATGTCTTTTTTGGAATTTAATCCAAGCTTTTTTTCTATCTGGACTTCAACAGGAAGACCGTGGCAGTCCCATCCAGCCTTTCTTGGAACATTAAATCCTTGCATGTACCTGAATTTGTTAATTATATCTTTGTAAGTTCTAACCTCTAGGTGGTGTAATCCCGGGGGGGCATTTGCTGTTGGTGGGCCTTCTAGAAAGGAGAATAACTTTTTTCTTTTAGGATCGTTAAGAACAGCTTTTTTTATCTGAGACTCTTTTAGGATTTTTGCTGCTTCTGCTTCGGTTTCTTTAAAATCATACATGTTTTATTAAAGAGAAAGGGGATTTTTAAAAGTAATGAATTATACAAAAATTTATTAATAGATCATTTTAATCTTGTGCATGTCCGCAGATCTCTCCTTAAGTATAGGGTTTCCTCGTGCATTAATGCCTGAAGAAAAAAGAATAGCTTTACTCCCAGAACAAGTAGCTGGGATGAAACATCCGGATAGACTCTTTTTTGAATCAGGATATGGGGAGAAGTGTGGTTTTCCCGATTCTGATTATACTAATGCCGGAGCGAATATTTGTGGTAAGAAAAAAGCCCATAATTTAGAAGGGATCTGTATCCCTAAATTTACTGACGAACATTTGCCTCATATGCATGCTAATGGGCAAACTGCTTTTGGATGGTTTCATTTTTATAGAGGTATGCCCCTGATAAAAGATTTTGTGAGGAAAGAAAATACTGCTATTGCTTGGGAATGTATGTTTGATCAAAATGGAACTAACATTTTTTTAAGAAATGGTCTCTTGACTGGTAACCTTGCGGTTTTAGACTCAATTGCGCATGCAGGAATAATCCCCGAAGAACTTAAGGTGGCGATTATTGGTAGAGGAAGAGTTGGAACTGGAGCAAGATCACAACTTGAGGCTCTGGGGGTTAAACAGATTACAGTCTACCATACTAGAAATACTCATTTACTCAAGAGAAATCTAGGAAAATATGATATGGTTGTTGGGGCTGCATGTTGTGAACATGAAATTTTAGATAGATCTGACTTAAAACAACTAAAACCCGGCGCATTATTAGTAGATATCGGAAGCAACTGTATTGGTTGTGGGGTTTATTTCGCAGGAGAAGAATTAGCTCCATTCACTAAGATCAATCGAGGAAAGAATCTAGCTTATTGTTTTCATCACGTTCCCACTTTAGCTTATAAAACTGCAAGTAGATATATAAGTGAAGATGTTGCCCCATTTATAGATGATCTTACTGAAAGATTTTCTGGTGCTGTACTCAATAAAGCAACTGTGATCTATCGGGGGAAAGTTTTCCCTGAAAGATTTTAATTACTTTTTCTTGCTTATTTGTTTTGCTAACCAAATGATAAGAAGAATCAGTGCAACAGAAGCTAAGGCCATGAAGATCCATCCAAAAATCCAGCCGTAACCTCCTGCAGAATAACTCCCCATCATTGGGCACGTGTAGTCTACCATTTATTTTTACCTCCTTTTATATTCTCTTTCTTTTCATCAAAAGAGTATTTAATACGACACTTACCGAGGACATAGCCATTGCTCCTCCGGCAATGATCGGTGACAGAAGCCATCCTGTAGAAGAGTAAAGAACTCCCGCGGCTATTGGAACTCCAAGTGAGTTATAGAAAAGTGCCCAAAACATATTTTGTTTTATTTTGTTTATTGTTATTTTACTTAGTTTTATAGCTTTGACAACATCGAGAGTTGAATTATTCATTAGGACAATATTTCCTGTTTCCATTGCAACATCTGTTCCCGAACCAATTGCAATACCTATATCTGCTTGGGCAAGAGCGGGAGCATCATTAATTCCATCTCCAACCATGGCGACTTTTCCTTTCTTTTGCAATTTTTTAACTTCTTTTGCTTTGTCCTGCGGAAGAACTTCGGAGATTATGTGATTAACTCCTAATTGCTTTGCAATTGCATTAGCTGTTCTTTTATTATCTCCAGTAATCATGTAAACGAAAATTCCTTGTTCTTGTAGAGCCTTTACAGCTTTAACAGAATCTGCTCTTGGAGTGTCTGCAATTCCAACAAATCCAACAATTTTTTTATCTAAAATTCCGACAATAACTGTTTTTCCATCTGCTTCGAGACTGGATATCTGGGGGTCATACTCGTGTATTTTTCCAAATTTCTTAAGATACTCAGGCTTTCCTACGATTAATCTCTTTCTTTTGAAGTCTCCTTCTACTCCGTGTCCAGGGATTGCTTTGAATTTTGTTATTTTCTCTAGAGAAATATGGCTTTCCTTTGCTTTGTTAACTATTGCCTGGGCTAGAGGGTGTTCTGAATGTTGTTCTATACTAGCAAATATTTTTAGTAATTCTTTCTCACTAAACTTATTTAGAGAAACTATGTCTGTGACTTTTGGTTTACCCTCTGTAAGTGTCCCTGTTTTATCAAATACAACAGCGTAAAGTTTATGTGCTGTTTCTAGCGCATCTCCTCCTTTGATGAGTATTCCTTTTTCTGCTCCTTTACCTGTACCAACCATGATTGCTGTAGGTGTTGCGAGACCAAGAGCACACGGACAAGCAATAACTAGTACTGAAACTGCAATAATGAGAGAGAATTCAAATGTTTGACCTACGGCCCAGTACCATATAGAGAAGGATAAAATAGCTATTAGAATAATCGCTGGAACAAAATAAGCTGAGATTTTATCAGCAAATCTTTGTATTGGTGCTTTTTTCCCTTGCGCATCTTCAATTAGCTTAACTATTTGGGCGAGAGTAGTATTTGCTCCAACTTTTGTTGCTTTGAATTTTATAGTCCCGTTTTTGTTTATTGTTGCACCTATAACAAGATCTCCTTTTCCTTTTTCAACAGGCATACTTTCTCCGGTAATCATACTTTCATCTATAGCTGATTCTCCTTCTGTGATTATCCCGTCTACCGGAACCTTCTCTCCGGGCTTTACAATAATAATATCTCCAACAATAACCTCATCTACTTTTATTTTCATCTCTTTCCCTTTTCGTATAACTGTTGCAATTTTAGGAGAGAGACTCATTAATTTCTGAATTGCTTCACTTGTTTTTCCTTTTGCGGAAGCTTCAAGGTACCTACCTAGCATTACAAAAGTAATCAATACCGCAGCTGCTTCAAAGTATTGATCTCCCATTGGATTAAAGAAGACAACATACAAACTGTAAAAGTAAGCTGCACTTGTTCCTAGGGCAATAAGAGTATCCATGTTCGCTGTTTTATTTTTTAGAGCGCCCCAAGCACTCTTGTAAATTCCGGTGCCGATAATAAATTGGACAGGTGTTGCCAGTGCTAGAAGAATATAATTTCTGTACGGGATTTCAATCCCAAGCCACATAAAGACCATTCCTATCAAAAATGCTGGAATTGCAAATATTAAGCTATAAAAGAATAAGTTTTTTTGTTTTTTCAAATATCTTTCTCTCTTCTTTTTTTCAAAATCTGCTTGATCATACTCATCATTATGCCCCTCATGAACCATTTTCATCTTTCTATGCTCGGGGTTCTCTGCAGTATAACCTAAACTTTTTATTATACTAATTATCTTTGGTTCATCTATAACTCTTTCATCAAATTCTACTGTTGCTTTTTCTGTATTAAGATTAACACTTGCATATTTTATGCCTGGTTGTTTAGTCAAGGATTTATCTAGTAAAGTTACACAGCTTTGACAGTGCATTCCAGTAATTTCGAGATTGATTTTTTTCATTTCACCTTATAACCTGAATTTTCAATTACCCCTTTGATTTGTTTTTCTGAGATTATTTTTTCATCAAACTCTATTTTAGCTATCCCTTTCTTATAATCAATTAATATTTTATTTACTTTTCCTTCTAGTTCCATTTTAATTATTTTTGCGCAACTTTCACAGTGCATGCCTTCTATTTGGAATATTTTTTCCATTTTTACATTCCACACCCGCATCCGCCACCATTTGCACCCATACTACAACTTGAACCTGCTTTTGGTGTTGATGCTTTCACTTGACTCTGAGTTGCAGTTCCATCCGTAGTAACAATGAAACTTCCCCTTAACATTCCCATTCCACAGCTAAACGGAAGAGTGCCTTCTTTATCTGGAGTAAATTCTATTACATTTAATCCTTCTTTTAGAGATTTGTCAATTCCGTACTGCTGTAATATTAGTTCCTGGTTACAACTAGTTAGCTGTTTTACATTTACATTCCAGACTACCGGTATTCCTTCTTTGAGCACAAATGAATTAGGAGAGTAGCCCGAGGCAGATACATCCATGTTTATTACCTGCTTTCCATCTACTAATACTATACTATCACTTCCGTTTACTATCTTTACACCAGAATTTGTTATTTGTGATTTTATTGAATCAAAATTGTAATTACTTCCTAAAAGAGTCAAGCCCCTATTTAGCATAACTAAACCAAGGATTAGAACAATTATTGCGGAAATTTTTAATATTTTCTTTGTTGTTGAGTGACTTATTACTGTAGCTAGACTTCCAAATCCAAGCATTACTGGAAGAGTTCCTAATCCAAATACAAAAAGGCTTATTGCACCTGTTGCAATATTTCCTGTTCCTGCTGCATAAAGATACATTGCTTGTAAAGGTCCGCAAGCGATGAATAACCCATTTAACAAACCTGTAACTAGAGGTCTTGAGTACGGTCCTTTGTATTTACTTGAAGTGTTTGTAGAAGCTCGCATTAAGAATTTTGGATTAAACTGGAATTTTCTAAAGAACTTTATTCCAAACATACTAAAAGCATAAGTTATCATGAAGACTCCTGCTAAAATTGCAATCCAGCCTCTTAGCCCTGCTGAAAACGCAAAGAAGCCTCCGATTAAACCGAAAACCCCACCGATAATTGTGTAAGAAATAACCTTACTTCCCCCATAAATTGCGTGTTGTGTGAAACTCTTATGTCCGTCTAGGGCGTTTTTAGCAGTGTACGAAACTACAAATCCTCCACACATGGAAACGCAGTGAAAGCCTGTTAACAATCCTGCTGCGAACAAAAGAATTAATGAAGCATTATCTCCAAACTGGGGAATAGAAATTTCTGGAAGAGTAAAACCACTTTTGCTTAGAGTAATATATAGAATAACTAGGAGTAATAAAACAGCTGCACTTAGAATAAACCAACCAGTCTTAGATTTTTTTGATTCTTCTTTTTTGAGGTTACTTTTCTCATTTAGAGAATACCCCTCTTTTTCTAGCTCTTTTTTTATTTCTTCTTCTGTTATTTTTGTTTCATCAAAATCTATTTCTGCTGTTTCTTTTGAGTAATTTACAGAAATACTATTAACTTTGTCTTTTAGTTTTGTTTCTATAAGATGCGCACAAGAGTTACAATGCATTCCTTTTACTAAGTAATTTTTCTTTACCATGTTACATCATCTCCCTGGCCGGGAATTCCTGGAAAATTTTGGTTGATAATATTCTTTCTTTTGAAGTCTTTTCTGGATTGTAATATACTGTGAATGTGCTTATTGGGGAGTAATCTATCTTTTCTACTCCATCAATCTTATTGAGTTCATTCATTATCAGCGGACTATGGCCCTGGCAGGGTATTGCTACTTCAAGTACAACCTTCTGAGTACTTTCTACTGTACTGTCTGAAACAACCTTTTCTGTAGGGGAGTTTGATGCTGAGGGAGCTAGAGAGTAAGCTACTCCGGCTACAACTAGTACAACCATTGTTGCTAGTAACAAATATGTAATTTTTTTGTTTTTCATGTTTTTTATAGAAAAAGGTTTATTATAATCGCTTTGGAGAAACTAGTTTCACTGGCTTTTTAGTACAACAATGTTATTCATCCCACGTCTCTTTCTCTCGATAAACTGTTTTGCTTCAAGTTTATCTAACAAACGTGTTAATCCAACTTTTCCTAGATTAAGTTTCTCCATTAGGTCTGCCTGGAACATTGCGTTGTTGTTTTCTTGGATAAGCTTAACTGCTTCTTTCTCTTTTCCTTCTAATCCGCTTAGGTCTAGTTTTTTTCTTTTTTCTTTAATTGTCTTAGTTACAATTTTTGTTTCTTCTTTTGCAAATAAAAGTACTATCCCGATAATAACTATTACCCCTATTAGGGCTATCCCTATGTAGGTCTGGGTCTTTATTGTCCCGTACATTGAACAACTTGGACCGTGTGAGCAGGAAGTATCTACTATTGTAGTTAGAGCGTTATTGAATAGGAATACTATAACTCCAATTACAATTGCTAAACCAATAATTAAAAGGCCAACACTTTTATTTTTCATTTTAATAGGGCTTGCTTATGATTTATAAGGCTTATGAAAGGGGGTTTCAGACTAAGCTTTTAGGTACTTCTCAAGCTTTTCATTAAGAATTCGTAGCTCATCTATCTTCTTACTGCTTGTCTGAATGTTTGAAAAATTATAGACTCTTTTATTATACTCTAGAATTTTTTCTATATTGGTATATAACTCCATATCATCATCTCTATCTTTTTTTGGTATCATTTCTAATGCCTTAATTAGGCTTGCAATACAAACCTCTATACCTTTGGTGATTAGTAACAAGTCTTCTTCTCTTAGAATGTCTGTTGAAGGGACTCTTTCTCTGCAAAGGAATCTTGCAGCATCTGCTATGTTTGCTTCTAGTGTTGTAGAAATAAGATTTAATTCAAATACTTCTTCTTTTTTAATCTCTTTTTTTGATTTGTGTTTGCTTAAAAATCTTGTAAGATTGGTATTTGAGATGAATAAGTAGTTTCTTAGCCTACTTATTTGTTCCTGATTCGTCATATTGTGGATTTCTTCTAGAATTGAGTCTTCTTTTACTGCTACAATTCTATAAACAATTACTCCGAAAAAGATCCATCCGAATAAACCTTCTACCACAATAAGAACTTTCCCGATTCCTGCGGCAGTAATATCTCCGTACCCGATTGTTAACATTGTAACAAAACTAAAGTATATAGAATCCCCGATAGAGGTTACTATCTGCCCATTTGAGAATAGAGCTGATCCTGGAAGCAAATAATAAATAATTCCGAAGATAACTCCAACTAAGAACCAGAGACCTACTAGGGAAATAACTCTATTGAATCCTTCACGAACGTTTGAAATTAGTGTCCTCCTTTTACCTTCTTTTTCTTTTCGTAATCTTTAATAGCTTCAACTAGGCCTTCTTCTGCTAAATTTGAGCAGTGCATTTTTATTGGTGGAAGCCCGTGTAGTGATTTAGCTACATCTTTGTTTGTAATCTTCTTTGCTTTGCTTAGTTCTTTTCCTTTTGCAAGTTGAGTTAACATAGAAGAAGTTGCTATTGCTGCTGCGCAACCAAATGTCTTGAATTTTACATCTTTTAGAATTTCTTTTCCTTGTTTGTTTTTTCCAACTTTAATATAGACCCACATAACATCTCCGCAGACCGGATTTCCAACTTTCCCAATTCCATCAGCATCTTTGATCTCTCCCATGTTTTTTGGGTTCATGAATTCGGACATAACTTTTTTGGAGTAGTTTAGATTTGGCATTTTACTTTTTCTTTGTTTTTTTCTTTAATTCAGGAAACTCTGGAGCTGAAAAGCCGCAGTCGTTACACTTCCAATTTTGAGGTGATCCGTAGGATGCAGAAGTTGTAATCTTTATTTCAACATCTTCACTTTTACACTTTGGGCAGAACTTTGGTTTCATTTTTTCTTTACTTTCTTTTTTGATTCCCCATTTATTTCTTTAATTAACTTATCAACTTCCCCTTTACTCATTCCGTGCGCTAAGCAGCCTTGTTCAAGTGTCTCATACTGAGCCATTCCACATCCTGCGCAGTGAAATCCTAATCCAAACAGAACTTCTGCTACTTTCTCATTTGCCATTATTGCTTCAATTATCGGCATGTCTTTTGATATTTTTTTATTTTGGATTTTCATTTTCTCTTTGTTAGGTAGTAAGTCGCTAGGGTTATTAATACTATGACTATTGTAAAAATTATAGCTGAAGGTAGTGTCTGAAGGTAATATACATTATTTCTTGTGCCACCCATTATGAAAAGAAATTCATCTATAATTAGACCAATAGAGATTGCGCTTAAAGTTAAGTAAAGAACAGGGTGTTTTTCTGATAGTACTCTATAGATTGTAAGAACAACTAGTAGAGCGACTCCGTAATAAAAGTGATGTAATTCATACCCGTGAATTACTGGGTTTGGATCATGAATTAAAACTATCAATCTTGTAATAATTATTGTGGCTGCAACAATAAATACAAAAGACCTAACTCTGTGGTGTAGTTCTATATCTTCAACTTTTTTTATTAAACCTTTTTTCATTATGCAAGAGGAGAAATCTTTCTTAGTTTCTCTACAATTTTTGTTAAATTCTCTAGTAAGTATTCAACTTCTTTTTCTGTTGTATACTTACTTATGCTGATCCTTAGCGAGGAATTTGACTGAACTGGTGAAAGGCCTAGTGCTTTTAGAACGAGACTTGTATCAAGCGAGTCAGACATACAAGCAGAACCTGTTGAAGTGTATATCCCTAATTGTTCTAAGTAGCCGCCGATTGATTCCCCTTCTATATTGTTGAACGAGATGTTAACATTGTTACAAAGTCTTTTTTCTCCTGTTGGACCGTTTAGTTTTACATTTGAGATCTTTTGAATACCTGAGATTATTTTGTCTCTTAATTCATACATTTTTTTTGTATCTTTCTTATTTGCAACATCTACCGCTTTTGCAAATCCAACAATTCCCGGGATATTTTCTGTTCCGCTTCTTAGTTTTCTTTCATGGCCTCCGCCGTGAGCAAGAGGGGTTATGCTTATTCCATCTTTAATATAAAGTGCTCCAACTCCTTTTGGTCCATGAATCTTGTGCCCGTTAAGTGTAACTAGATCAAGGTTTTGCTTTTTTACATCCAAATCTGTTTTTGTAAAACTCTGGCAAGCATCTATATGAAATAAAACCCCCTTCTTTTTACAAATCTTTCCAATTGTTTCTAGATCTTGGATAGTTCCAATTTCGTTATTTCCGTGAATTACTGAAACAATAAATGTCTTATCTGTAATTGCACTTTCAATGTCTTTTGAGTTTGCAAATCCTTCAGAATCAACATCAAGGTAAGTTACTTTTGCGCCTTGAGTTTCTAACCACTTACAAGTGTTTAGAACGCAATCATGTTCTATCTTTGTTGTAATTATGTGATTCTTCCCTGTTTTATTGTCCTTATTCCAGAAGAATAAGCCTTTCAGTGCTAGGTTGTTTGATTCTGTTCCGCCGGAAGTGAATATAATTTCAGAAGTTCTATCTGCATTGATTGCTTTTGCAATTGTTTTTCTTGATTTTTCTAGTGCCTCTTTTGCTTCTGTTCCTTTGACATGTTGTGAGGAAGCATTTCCAAATTTTTCTGTAAAGTAAGGGAGCATTGCTTTTACAACTTCATCATCAACTCGAGTTGTTGCTGCATTATCTAAATATACTTCTAATTTTTTGCTGAACATTGTATTTCCCCACAGGTTTCACAGTTGCAGTATTTATTTGCGTGAGTGTCTATTAATTTTAGCATTGGTAGAATCATTCTCGAGTTTAGAGAATAAATTCTTTGTTTACCTTCTGGCTTTACTGAAACAATATTACATTGTTTTAATGAACTTAATGCGTGGGAGATCTTGCTTTGTTCTACTCTTAAAGAGCTTGTTAACTGATTTACATTCTTAGGTGATTTTTGAAGTTCAAGAATAAGCCTCATTTTAAGAGGGTTGGATAGATGGCTAAAGAAAACATAGTAGGATGAATTATTCTTCATATGAACCACAATTCATACGTATTTATAAATGTTATGAGAATGATTAGAGTTAAACTTTAAATATTAACTATTCTTTTTCTTTCTATGAAAAAAGAGGAAGGGAAACTTAAAAGGGAAGAGAGAAAATATCTTCCAGAGATTGTACTGGGGGGAATTGATGGTTCAATTACAACTTTTGCAGTAGTTGCGGGGGTTATTGGTGCTTCTTTAAGTGCAGCTGTTGTTTTAATTCTTGGTTTTGCTAATTTATTTGCGGATGGATTTTCTATGGCTGTATCAAACTATTTTTCTACTAGGTCTAAGTATCACCCCTCTAAACAGAAGTCTAAAGAACACATTTGGGCAGCGTTTAAGGTAGCTTTAGCAACGTTTTGTTCATTTTTTATTATAGGATTTATTCCTCTTTTGTCTTTTGTACTAGCAATGATTACTGGAAACCTTTTCCTTATACGACACGAAGTTCTTATTTCGCTTATCTTAACCGGAATTTCTTTATTTATTGTAGGATTTTTTAGAGGAGATGTTCTTGGAAAGAAGAGGCTTCGTTCATCAATTGAAGTCTTAGTTATTGGTGGAATTGCAGCCGGATTGGCTTTTGCAGTAGGTTGGTTAATAGAAACTGTTGTTTAAAGAATAAATGGGCGCTAGGGGAGTCGAACCCCTATATGCTGCTCTGGAGGCAGCCAGTCTACCGTTGGCCTAAGCACCCGATTCTAAATAAGTGTTTAATTTCTTATTTAAATATTTATGAGAAAGAAGATTGCATCTAGTAAAATCGTAGCCAGGAATACCCCCTGGTCTCTTGAAGTTCTAGACTGTTTTTCATATTAAGTTTAGCCAAGTTTTGTTTATATAATTTTCCATCGAGAGTACCCTCGTCGAAATCTTTAAAAATCCTCAATATTTATTTAGAAAGGTGAAGTGATGAGATTCTAAGAGTTTGGAAATCTCACAGGGGCTTATTCATTATTCTCTGGATTGGAATCAGAATCCTCTATCTCTATGTCTTCTTCCATCCGTGGATCTAGGCATTTGAAACACTTTACGCCGCCGTATTTGCCCACGACTAGCTCACTTATAGGCATTAGTATTCAAAGCACCCCTTATATTTAAACTTGTGTATTAAAAATGACAACCGAAGTTAGGAGAAACCACAAAAATAAGATTGATTTCCAGTATAATTTGAAGTCTTACTGGCAGATCATGAAACACTATAAATTCTATATAGTGTCTATACTAGTTTTAACTTTGATTATTGAGGCAGCAGATCTTGCCGGGACTTATTTATTTAAAATAATTGTAGATAATGGGACAGCTTTTGTTGCAGGGACACTCAGTAAGGAACTATTTATTGGGGCTCTTTTGATGGTTCTTGGATTGTTTATTGCTTTTCAAATAACTTCTTCGCTATGTAATTGGTTCCAACAGAGGAATATTAACAAATTAGAAGTTAATACAATTTTTGATTTGAAAAAGAAGTACTTTAATCATATTATGGGGCTCTCTCATAATTTCTACGCTACTCATAGAACTGGTTCTTTAATCTCAAGACTTTCTCGGGGGGGAAGTGCCGTAGAAAGAATGACTGATGTCTTTGTATATAATTGGATCCCTCTAATCTTGCAGTTTATCCTTGTGATCGGAACAATGATCTTTTTTGATTTGACTACTGCTATAATTGTAATATGTACTGCAATCGTTTTTGTTACTTACAGTTTTATTCTTCAGAGACTTCAAGCACCTTCTTCAGTTTTAGCAAATACCGCAGAAGATTATGAGAAAGGAATGGTTTCGGACATTTTTACAAATATAGACTCAATTAAGTACTTTGGTAAAGAATCTTTTATTAAAAAGAAGTTTCAGGGTATTTTAGGAAAAACGAGAGATGCTTTCTTTAAAAATTGGAATTATTCTACTCTTATGAGTACGGGTCAGAAAACAATTGTTGGAATTGGAACTCTTTGCGTTATGTACTTTTCGATCCTGAAAGTTTTAGACGGAACAATGACTCTTGGAGCACTAACATTTATTTATACTGCTTATATCGGGTTGATTGGTCCGCTACATGGATTTGTTCACGGTATAAGGGGATTCTATAGATCTATGGCTGATTTCCAGGATTTATTTGAATACGGAAAGATAGAGTCTGAGATTAAGGATAAACCTGACGCAAAAGAAGCAAACATTAAAGAAGGAGTAATAGAATTCCAGAAAGTCAACTTCAATTATGGAAAAAGAAAGATTTTTGAGAATTTTAATTTGAAGATTCATAAAAATGAGAAAGTTGCTTTTGTTGGGCATTCCGGATCAGGAAAGACTACTCTTGTTAAATTGTTATACAGATTGTACGATGTTGATTCCGGAAAGATAACTATTGACGGAAAAGATATCAGAGATTTCAAACACGAATCTCTTAGAGAGGAAATGTCTGTTGTTCCACAGGAATGTGTATTGTTTGATGATACTGTTTTCAACAATGTTCTTTTCTCTAGACCTAATGCTACTAAGAAAGAAGTTATAGACGCAATTAGATTTGCACAGTTAGATAAAGTAATTTCAAAATTCCCTAAGAAAGAGCAGACAATTGTTGGGGAGAGGGGAGTTAAATTATCTGGTGGAGAGAAACAGAGAGTTTCAATAGCAAGAGCTATTCTAGCAAATAAACAGGTTCTTGTTTTAGATGAGGCAACATCTTCTCTTGATTCACAGACAGAGCACGACATTCAGGAAGATTTGAAAGAGTTAATGAAGGGTAGAACTTCAATTGTGATCGCACACAGACTTTCAACAATTATGAATGCAGATAAGATTGTTGTAATGAAAGACGGGAAGATTGTTCAGATCGGAAAGCACAAAGAGTTGATTAGACAGCAAGGAGAGTACAGACATTTGTGGGAATTACAGAAGGGCGGATATATCAAATGATAAAAGTTGAGATAATTAAAGGAAATAAAATTTCTGGGAAGTTACTAAATTTCATAAATATGCAAAGGAAAAAAGATTTCGAGGAAAATAATGATTTTATCAAGAAGGATCATAAAGATACACTTTTCTTTATAATAAAAGCTGATGGGGAAGTTGTTTCATTTGGGCTATTAAGAAATATAAAAATAAACTATCATAAAAAGAATTATTATGTGAAGGGGATTGGGGGGATTTTATCTGTTAAAAAGAAAAAAGGGTTTGGGAAGATCTTGATGAAAGCTATGACTAATTATTTGAAAGAGACAAATCAAACAGGAATTGGATTTTGTGGGAGTTTTGTGACTCCTTTCTATAAAAAATCTGGAATGAAAATTAAAAATAATTCTATAACTAAATTTTTTTATATAGACCCTAAAACTAAAAAAGAATTCCTTGGGGATGACCCCGAATGTGATATGATCTATATTGAAGGCAGAGATAAATTTGTTTCAAAAATATTAAGGACAAAAGAAAGAATTCAGATTCCTATCCCTCATTGGTAATTACTCAATCTTCAAAACTTTTATTTTGAAAATCAATTTCTTTCCCGCTAAGGGATGGTTGAAATCAAGAACAACTGCTCCTGTTTTAACTTCTGAAATGCATACAGGGATATCTCCTTGAGGTGTTCTCATCATTAGAGTCATTCCTACTTGTGGTTCTGGTTCTGGGGGCAAAGCAGATTTTGGAATTTCCTTTGTTAGTCTGTCGTCTCTAGGGCCGTAAGCATTTTCTGGCTCTATTGAGAATTCTTTTTCTTCATCCACAGTCATCCCTACTACCGCAGTTTCAAACCCTGGAATAACCTGGCCTGAACCTACTTCAAATTCAAGAGGGTGTGAATGATCTCCGTGTTTTGATGAATCAAATACTTCTCCTGATTCTAATCTTCCTTCATAGTCAAGAGTTACTTTAGATCCTTGTTTTGCTTGTGTCATGTTTGTTTTGAGAAAAATATGGTTTATAAGGTTGGCGGTTAGATTACTCCTTCTTCCTTTAAAATTTCCTTATGATTGTAGGCTAATTTCATTTTTCTTACTTCTGTGGGCGTAAACCACTTAACTTCTGAAGTTTCATCTTTTGGGGTTGGTCCACCTTTAATTATCTTCCCGTAAATAGGGATATTTATAGCTCTAAAATTTAGTCTTTTGTATGAGATAAATTCTTCATACACTTTATTTGATTTTTTGATTACTCTTATATTTACACCTAATTCTTCTTTGACTTCTCTTTTTCCAGCTTCTTCAATCTTTTCTCTTGTTTCTACCAAACCCCCTGGAAGACCCCATAAGTTGGGGTATAGAACGTCTTTTGGACTTCTTTTTCCGAGAAGTATCTTTCCTTTTTCTATAATAATAACTGGAACTCCTAATGTTTGGGGTTCAACTCTGAAGATTTTCATCATAAGGAGCAAGAACTTTTCTTTGAATTTCATCCTAGCCTCTTAATTTCTTCAATTTCCTCATCGGATATAGAACACCCCTTGAACTTTAGTGCGTAAAGTAAAGCATCAAGTGTATCTTTTGATTTTATCGAGATAATTCCTTTTTTATATGCAACATAGATTAATTCTGTTGATCGTATGAACTTTAAATTTCTGAAGAACCTTAAATTCTCATTTTTAATATTTATTTTTGTATGGAGCCTTTTTTGCATTATATTCTTAAGAGTCTCTGGATTTTCTGAAAGCATTCTTGTTGTTCTTTCATCTACTGCTAAAACATTTTGAACTCCTTGCTCATTAAGAATCTGGCTTAGAGCAACACAAGATGTTTCCCCCATATCTATTAGTTTAATTCCGACTCCCTGGCTGATAAACGTGTTATTTGCAATTTTCATTAATTCAAGAGTCTTATCTGTTATCTTTTTGTCTTCAACACCAATAGAATTGGGTAACTCCAGTATTTTTTGTTGAATCATCTCATCTATTTTTAGTGCTTCTAGTTCAAATCTCTTTATCCTTATGGGGTTATCAACTATCTCTTGTTTTACCTCTTTTGTTATTATGAATTTCCCTGAAAAGGACTTCCTGAGAGTTTTTAATTCTTCAAATAAACCGTTCATTGCGAAACTTATCAGTGTGCTTGAATCAAAAATTATTACTCTCTCTGTATTTTTTATTGGCATTTTAGTAAGTCCAATCTTTGTACTCTTTATTTGGTGTGAAAAGCAAGACTAAAATAGTCAGGGATGTAAGAACCCACGCTATTGAAAGTGCGAAGAGAATCCAATCTTGTTTATAGACTGAAGCTACGGCAATTCCTGCTGCTCCAAAAAAGTTCAGAATATTAAAAATCTTCTTAGCTTTTATCTTTCTAAATGAAAGTAGAACGAATGAAAGAAGAATCAATCCAAAACCAAGCCAGGATATTATGTTGTATACTAATTGAGTTTCCATTTTTTACCTCCTTTTCACCAGTTTCTTGTATATTTCTTCCATTGCGATTTAAATAGATTAAAATTTTTTGTCCAGAGTTTACTTCTTTTTTCACCTTCAAATACTTTTGTTGCTTCACCTTGATGATAAACAAAAACCCTTGGGTCTACATAAATATCATAACCTTTTGAATAAAGTTTAAAACAAATATCTAAATCTTCTCCACTTGCTTCTTTATAGATCTCAGAATAGCCTCCGACTTTTTTTAATGCTTCTTTTTTAAAGACACAAAATTCTCCCCAGACAACATCTTTAAACTTAACTAACTTAAAAGGTTTTGAGAAAGTTTTGTCAAAATTTGTTAATCCTTTATACTTAAAATAAATTCCTTTTATCATCATAAAAGTCATTGGACTTACAAGTCCGGCTTTCTTATTTTTGTCGAGAGTTTCTTTGAGGGGTTCAAACCATTTTGGTGGAACTACTGTGTCATTATTTACAACTGCTATATACTTACCTCTGCATAAACTTATCCCTTTATTCCAAGCTTTAGCTAAGTCAGTCCTTTTATTAAATCTAAAATATACTTCTGCAGATTTTTTAACAAAATCTATTGCTTTCTTATCTTTAGAGCCGTTGTCAATTAAAATTAGCTCGTAATTAGTTGTATATTGTTTTATGCTTGAAATAAATCTTTCAGTTACTTCTAAATTATCTATAACTACAGCTACAATTGATAACTCTGGTTTCATGAGAAAAATTCCTCTGCTAATTTAATTCGTGACTTTACATCTAATTTTTCTGTTTCAGGTATTTGTTCTGATTTTGTTCCAGCATAAGAGGCAACTTCCCAGAGTGTTAAACCTAAGAGTTTCGCTGTTGTTTCCATTGAGATACCATGTTCGTAAATCTTACTCGCTTTGTTTATAGACGCTTTTCTAAATACTTCTTGAACGTATGCTTTTAGATTCCCTGAAAGATGGTTTATCGAGTCTCGGATATCTTTTAGATGGTCGCTAACTGGTTGCATATTATCTCGATCTAGGTCAGTTATTATTTCATCAATAGAGTCTTTTATTGTTTGATAGTATTTTTTCCATCCCGGATACTTTTGATAGTCTGTTCTCTCTAGAATTTTTCCTATGGAATAAACTATTACTGCAACTGCGATATTATCTGGATCTTGTGTTCTAGAAGCAGTATTGATTGTTTGATTACTTAGTTCTCTTATTTTGGAAAAATTTCCAATTTCAATTGCTTTCTTTGCTTCTTCGAAAATACGAAGAACATTATCAACCTCTTGCATTTATCTATTAAGAGACGGGGTTATTTAAAATTTGGTGTTTGATACAACAAATCTTTTAAACCATTTTTTTGTTTCTAATTAATGTACACTCTTGACCAACTATGTAACTCCAGAACATTAGTTGTAGATACTAGCCCCCTTATCGGTTATCTTCCTACTTCTGGTGCTCGAGGAATAATTGACAAACAGGTGGCGTTTACCTTTTTGGTTAGAAAAGCAGTGATTGAAGGTAAGCCTATTTACATCACCCCTAGGGTTCAGGGGGAGTATCTTAATCCAAACTGGGAAAAGAATTGCCTTAGAGCAGGTGAACGGAGGCTCGTAGATTGCAGAAAATCTTTAGTTGAAGCATTCACACAAAAGGATCGGGTTTTATCTTTTGTAGGAGAAGAACTACAGTTTTATGATGCTCTCAAGGGATTGCTCCGGGGAATGGGTTATGAAAGTATGGTTGATGATACAGATATGGATATAATTCTTACAGCATTAACTCTTGCTTCAAGGAGAAAAAAGAAAGTGGGTATACTAACAAATGATTCAGGAATTTGTGGAAATTCAAAGAAAATCTTTCCTATGACTTGTTTACCTAAGGAAGCATTTCTTGTTTGTAAGAGGGTAGAGAAGCATCAGTTCCAACCATGGTGATTAGATTTTTATACTGACTATTCTATATAAAAAAATGGCAAGAAAGGTTATTGTAGATACTAATTTTATTCTTAGTTGTATTCGGAATAGGATAGATTTTTTTGAAGAGTTAAAGTTTATGGGGTTGCAAGTTTTGGTTCCAATCCAGGTTGTTAAAGAGTTAGAGAAATTGTCTTTTAAGTTAAATGAGGCTAAGTTTGCCTTAAAGCTTTTGAAGGAGAACAAACCCGAAGAAATTGATCTTAAAGTTAGTTATGCCGACGAGGGAATTGCAAGATACTGTGCTAGAGATAAACATATCATCTTAGCTAGTCTGGATAAAGCATTACAAGAAAAGGTTCTTGGAAATCCCCGAATTCTTATACGAAACAAGAAGAGTCTGGAGTTATTTGGGTAATTATATTCCTGGTCAGTAGAAACTGAAGGTAAGCTTTTTAAATGAACTTTTACTCTAATTTTTACAATGTTCTATCTAACAGAAGTTGAAGACTATGTACGAGTAGAGCCTAAATTATTTGGGCTTCCTACTGCAGAGGCTGTCGATAAACAGTTAAGAGAGACATACGCTAATTTTTACAGTAAGGAACTTGGAAAGGTTGTTGCTGTTGTAGATGTTAGTTCTGTTGGAGAGGGTGTTTTAATTCCGGGAGACGGAGCAGCGTACTACAAATCTGTTTTTACTTTAGTTGCTTGGAAACCAGAATTACAGGAAATTGTATATGGAAAAATCTCTGAAATAACTAATTTTGGAGCGTTCATCGAGATGGGGTCGATGAGAGGAATGATTCATATTTCACAAACAATGGAAGATTACGTCTCTTTTAGTAAGGAGAATGTTCTTTCAGGAAAAGCCTCTAAGAGAACTCTTAAGGAGGGTGACTTGTGTATTGCACGAGTTGTTGCAATCTCTTATAAGGGCGAGGAACCAAAAATAGGGTTAACTATGAGGCAACCGGGTCTTGGGAAAATAGAGTGGATTAAAGAGGATTATTCAAGAAAGGATAAAGAAGCTGCTAAGGCTGCAAAAGATTCTGAAAAAGTAGAGAAAGGAAAAAAGGAGAAGAAGAAATAAAATGGCATCAAAAACAAAAGCGTGTAAGGTTTGTAATACAATTTACGACGGAGATAAGTGTCCGGAATGTGATTCAAGAGAAGGAACTGAGTCATTCAAGGGAAAGATTGTTGTTTTAAATGCAGAAAAATCAGAGATTGCTCAGAAACTAAAATTAAATAAAGCTGGAACTTACGCTATTAAGACAAGATGAAATCACATATTGTTGAACAAAAAAAGAATCCTCTTCTAGGAAGAGAAGAAGTTATAATGGATATTGAAGCAAATTCTGCACCTAGTTTTGCTGAGGCTGCTAAGATTGCTGCAGGAGAGCTAAAAGCTTCAGAAGAATCACTTAAAGTAAGAAAGATTGATGGACATTACGGATCAGCAAAGTTTAGAATTTATGTTAATGTATATTCTTCAAAAGAGAATATGGAAAAAACAGAACCAAAGAAAAAGGAGAAAAAAGCTAAATAAAAATGGCAGGAAAGAAAAAATCAGCAGGGCAGGGAAAGAAGCCCCATAAGAACAAACCTACAAGTAAGAAGTATACAAAATACACAATTAGTGGAGATAAAGTAACAAGAGCAAAGTGTTGCCCTCGATGCGGTCCTGGAGTTTTCTTAATGGACTCGCAAGGCAGACTTTACTGCGGGAAGTGCCACTATTCTGAGTTTAATACTAAGAAATAAAACTCTTAGGGGCGATGGTTTTCAGAGCCTTATTCTGAAGGAAATTAATATGATGGACATAACTTTTGATGATGTTTTAAGAATGGCTTTACAGAAACCTGGGGAAAAAACTTTTCCAGTTAGTGTTCAAGTAGCTTGTTTAGGATTAGACACTTTTCCTATCCGAGGATTACATACTTTAGATGTTGGATGCGGAGATGGAAGACTGTTAGAGTATCTTCTTAGTGAAGGAGCTATCGCTGAGGGAATTGGGCCTTTAAACGGAGTTAGACATGAGCACATAATTCCAAATCTTATCTATAATGTAGCTCCGCATTCGGGAAGTATTCCTAGACCAAACGAGACTTATGACTTAAGCTTGGCACATAATGTAGTCCCAGTTCGTAGAGCTTTTTGTTCTTTGTATAATGAAATTAAATCTAGCGATCCTGAAACTCCCTCTTTGGTGCAGAAGGGAGGTATTATCCTACTAGAAGTACATAGAGTATTAAGAAAGGGGGGAAGATTTGTTGTTTTTCCTCAGCTTGATGAATTAGATCCAGCAAATGCTAGATTTAGTTATGGGTTTGATCTAAAGCATGAAAAGGTACCAGAAGCTTATTTCCTAGCTGAGGGCGAACCCCAGAAGTATAGAACAGTTCTTACAAAACTTTAGAAAAATATAATGCGCAGAGTCAGATACTAAAAAATAAATGACTTCTTCTGCGACTTCTTTTTTTTGAATATAAACCCTTGGACAGATGTTCCAGGAATACAAATAGATACCCGAAACCTCTGTCCTGGGCAAAAAGAGGTGATATTAATCCTACATATCTGTACTTTATAAATCTTTTGTTTCTGTTACTATTGTAGAATGACTAGGCTTTTCCCTAATAGAGTAGTGACCTTTTTAGCCACAGTATCCCCAGAGGGACAAAAAAAGACTTTATAAAACCCCCAGTATTCTTTAGTTTATGACTGAAAAGGAAGAAAAAGAGGTCCTTAGGGCTGTAAAAAGCGCTCAAAATAGGCCAGATTTAGAGCAAGAGACCCCAAAAGTGCACCAGGATGAGATTCACAAGATTATTTTCAGTAGAGACCTAGGTTGGCAAGAGATTATTTATGACTTAATCAATACAGAACAGCTAGATCCGTGGGATGTTGATATTGTTGTTTTAACTGATAAGTATCTGGTTAAAATCCGGGAGTTAGAAGAAGCTGATTTTTTCATCTCAAGCAAGGTTCTGTTAGCTGCTTCTCTTCTTTTAAGAATAAAATCTGAGCTGCTTTTGAATAAGTATATTAAAAGTATTGATGAAATTCTTTTTGGTAGAAAGGAGTTGAAGAAGTCTGTTCTGGAAAGAATAGAACTTGATGAAGATATTCCTTTTCTTGTTCCTAGAAGCCCAATTCCAAGATTCAGAAAGGTTACTTTACAAGAATTAATTGAATCTTTGAATAAGGCAATTATAACTGAAAATAGAAGAATAAAAAAGGAAATTGTGAACAGAAATGCTCTGAGGGAGGTTGGAATTTCTCTCCCGAAGAAAACTTATAGTATAAAAGATAGAATTGAATCTATCTTTGCTAGACTTTCTGGGCATTTTGAAAAAGATAAAGAAGCAAAGAAAGTTACTTATAGCGAATTTGTTGGACCGGATAGAGAAGAGAGAATAATTTCCTTCTCTCCACTCCTACATTTAGAGAATCAGAAGAAAGTTTGGCTGGAACAAGAAAAGCACTTCGATGAAATTGATATCTGGTTACAAGAAACTTACTTCAAGTACAACCCAAACCCTTTTGAAGAACTGAAAAAAGAGCTAGAAAAACAATTTGAAGAGATGGAGAAGAAAGGAAGAAAAGGAAAAATTAAAGAAATAAACGAAGATTTTGAAAATCCTCTTGACGAGTTGATGGAAGAATGAAACTGGGGGTTCTTTTTTCGGGTGGAAAAGATTCTGTATATGCTGCTTATTTAGCAAAAAAAGCAGGGCACAACTTATCTTGTTTGATTACTCTTATTTCTAAGAATAAAGAAAGTTATATGTTTCATACACCTTCTATTGAGAAAACAAAAGCACAGGCAAAAGTTATGAAAATTCCTCTTATTGAACAAAAAACAAAAGGAGAAAAAGAAAAAGAGCTTAAAGATTTAGAAAAGGCAATCAAGACTGCTATTGAAAAATATAAGATTGAAGGTGTTGTTACTGGGGCTATAGAGAGTGTTTACCAGGCTTCAAGGGTTCAAGAGATTTGTAATAAGTTAAACATAGAGTGTTTTAATCCTCTCTGGCAGAAAGATGGAGAAGAGTACTTAGAAGAACTTTTGAAGAATAAGTTTAAAATAATGATCGTGGGAGTTTTTGCTGAACCTCTTAATGAAAATTGGCTAGGAAGAGCTATTGATGAGAAGTTTATCAAAGAAATTAAAGAATTACACAAAAAGTATAAGATTCATATAGCTGGTGAGGGAGGAGAGTTTGAAAGTTTTGTTTTAAATTGCCCTCTTTTTGAGAAAGAACTTGAGGTTAAGAAGTTTGTTGATTCTGGTAAAGGAAATAGTTGGAGAAAGGAGGTTGAAGTTAGATGATAAAACAATTAGATATCTCTTACCTTGAACCAATCTTTAATATTCATCAGCAAGTGATCTTTCCTTTATGGAATAGGCTAGGAAGGGGCTATACTTCTACAGGGGTAAATGATCTTGTTGCTGAAGTTTTTAAGAAAGGAGAAGTATATGGTTTTTTCTCTGGAAAAGAATTAGTTGGGGTAGTCGGGGTCCAGAAAGAACCCAAGAGTTCTTCTCTAGAAATTGTTTTTTTACTTGTTATCCCAGACTTTCAGGGTAAGGGGGTAGGACATAAATTAATGGATTTTATAGATCAAAAATACTCTCAGCAGTATGACTCTTTTAGACTTACAGTTCTCACACAAAACCAACATGCTATAGACTTCTATAAAAAATTAGGGTACGGGATTATATCTACTGAAAATAAAAATAATAGAATGGAAAAAATTCCCGACTTAGAAAAAAATCTTCATAAAAACCTATCTAAAAAAAGAGAACGAGAAATGGAAAGGTACGGGAGAACAAAAGCTTACGCAGAGGTAGCTGAATTTTTGCAAGGAGACAAAAGAACTACTTTCTCACTTATTAATCATGTTCCAGCAATTGTTGATGATAAAATAGATAAAAAAGGGAGTAAGAAACAGTTAGAAAGAGCTAAGATTATACTGGATCACGGATTTCACAGAAAAGGTTTTAATTTAAAAGAAAGTTGGGAACGAGACATATTTGGGCTTGGGCACAGTCTAGCTAGATTGCAAGAGGAAAAATTTAGTAGAGCAGAAGAAATCTTCCAAGAAGTACTAAACTACTGGAATATTGAGTTACAAAACCTTGCTAGGAAGGGAAAAGTTTTAAGTTCCTCTGAACTAGATAAATTGAACCTGAACATTGGTAAATCTGTTGGTTTACAATTTCTTTATTTACTCTGTACAGAGTTAGATAGCAAAAAAATAGAATCAATAGCTTCTTTGTACGGTTTTGCAATTAAGCTAGCAGATAATCTTTCAGATCTTAAAGAAGATCTTGCACAGGGATATATCAACATCTCTAAGGAAGATATTAAGAAATATAATTTGAATCTTTCTCGTATAAAAGAAGGTAATTTTAAACTCTATCAAAAATTAGAACTTGAAAGGATCAAAGAGTATTATAAAAAGGCTGACGCGGTCGTGGAATCTTTGTTAAGTGAAGATTCTTCTCAAAAAAGAGGATTGCTTCTTTTTAAGGAGATCTCTCATTCGTGGTTAAAACAAATTACTGACTTATATCCAAAATGATCTTAATTATTTCAACTTGCTCTGAAACGTTACATGAATTAGAATTTGTAAAGCCTATAGAGGACATTATTGGGAAGGAATTTAAGACTGTTAACTATAAAGATTTGACCCAGAAGCATATTGATTCAGCAGAAAAAATAATTATTTGTGGAACTTCTCTAAAAGATAATACTTTTTTAAAAGAACTTGGGAAGTTTTCTTGGATTAAGGAGTATAGTAAACCTCTTTTAGGTATCTGCGCAGGGATGCAAATAATTGGGTTAGTTTTCGGAGGAAAGATTAAGAAGAAAAAGGAAATCGGGCTCATTGTTTCAAACTTTGATAAAACCTTTTTGGGGTTAGACGGAGTGAAACAGGTTTATGCTCTGCATAATAACTTTATTGATTTTTCAAAGATTCCAGAGTTTGAAGTTTTTGCAAAGTCCTTATCTTGTGATCAAGCAGTAAAACATAGGGCTAAGAAGATTTATGGTGTTTTATTCCATCCAGAAGTAAGGAATAAGGAATTTATTAAGAAGTTCTGTCTTCTTTGATTAATTGTTCTTTGCTTTTGCCCAATAGTTTGTTGTAGCCCCCCAATTTTCCATCTGACCTAATAACTTTGTAGCATGGAACAGATTTATCTCTGTTTGTGGCTAGAATTCTTGCAACTGCCCGCGGATGGGAATCAAACTTCTTTGCAAGACTTTTATATGTTGTTAGTTTTCCCTTCGGAAGAGATTTCAAAGAAGAGTTTATTTTTTCTTTTAGAGATATCATTTTTCACATATAACATACCAGTCCCAAGGGGATTCTTCTTCTGGGAAATATTCCTGCCCAGCTTTTGCAAATTCTTCCCAGGAGTAGAGAACTTTTTTAATCTCAATCTTTTTGAATCCTGCTTTTTTTAACCTCCAGACAAGTTCGAATTGATAATAATTTTTCTGTTTTCCTTCAAAGTTAGTTATTCCTAAAAGGAAGTCATGTTCTTTTTCTTTTATTAATTTCCTAATTCTTTTTCTTACTTTCTTACTATTTTTATCCTCTTTAGACATATTTTCTGCGATTATTAATGATTGATAGAGATAAACTTCCATTGAAGGAAATATCCCCATAAACTTCCCTCCTTCTTTGAGGGTGTTATTAACTTGGGTTAACATTTTATTTATCTCGCTTACTTCTGAAGTAATTATTGAATTAATTGCTATGGCAACATCAAATTTGTTTTCTAATCCCTCTAGTTTAGATATGTCTTTTAACTCAAATTTCACATTTTTAAGGTGCTTATTTCTTTCTTTTGTTCGTGCTAACATCCCTTCTGAAAAGTCCACTGCTAGAACTTCTTTGAACTTATTTGATAGCGTTTCTTCTATCTCCCCAATCCCACATCCGAGGTCTATTGCGCTTTTTTCAGTTTTATTCTCAAGTTTATCTAAATCGTTAAATAAGGGATTTTTTTCGCTATCTTTTATTGGACTTAGAATTTCATCGTAATAATCTTTTGAAACTAAATTCCACTCTTCTTTTTTCATTCAAGAGCTTAAGAAATAGATTATAAAAATATTTCTAATATTTTAAATCTTAAATAAAGACTCTTTGCCAGTTTTCATATCCTTAACTTTAAATTGTTTTGATTTAACCTCTTCTGAGCCAACAAAAATAACTTTGTTTATGCTGTAGGAATTAGCATATTCAAGTGCTTTACTTGGTTTTCCGTAGAGGATCGTAACTACTTTTCCTGAATTTCTTAACTTTTGTGCTAGTTCGATTGCTTTTTTATCTTGTTCTAGAGAAACAATAAGATAACTTTCTGTTTCTGAATCAATTTTTGTAATCCCGGAAAGTCTATCTAATCCTAAAGATATTCCGGTACACTGAACTGAATTAAACATGTAGCTTCCACCGGCAGTAATTGTCTCTTTCAGTTCTTTTGTTTTAACTTCAAAGACTGTTCCATTATAGTATGATAGCCCTCTCGCTAGACTTGGTTGGAATTTAATTTCTACATTGTAAAGTTCGCAGAATTCTTTTAGTTGTTTAATTTCTTTGTAATTTTCGTATTTCTCGAAGAATTTCTCTGGTTTTTTAAAGAGTTCAAGAATATTCTTAGCATTATAGAGCATTAATTCATTGTAAACTTCTTCTTCTGGAAGTTTGTCTAGCTTGTCAATAACCTTCATTACTTTTTCTGTATTGCGGGGTTCAACACCTTCTTTTTCAAGAATTTCATTAAGTAACTTTCTGTTATTTACATAGATCACAAATTTTAATCCTAGCCTTTCTAGAATTTCTGAAGCTGCTGCAAGAACTTCTGCTTCGTCTTTTACTGTTGAACCTATTGTATCAATATCACACTGCACGAACTGTCTAAATCTATTTGCTGAAACTGGCTCATCTCTGAATACTTCACCTATTTGATATCTTTTGTAGGGAAGTTTTTTGTTATTCATTAAACGTTTAATTTGAAAAGTGAATTCGTATCTTAGTGCAAGATCTCTTTTTCCCCGGTCTTGTAGTTTGAAAATATCTGAAACTGCTTCGTCATTTGAGTTTTCTCCTTTCACAAATTCTGCTTGCTCAATTATTGGAGTTTCTGCAGGTTGGAACCCATATTTTTCAAATGTTTCAACTAGAATTTTTCTTATTTGCGCCCTTTTAAGAGCATCTTCTCCTGTGAAATCACGAAATCCTTTAACTGGTTCAAATGTTGTCATTTTAATTTAAATCTCCCTTTAGAAGTTGGTTAACCTCTGAGTTAATCATTATGCAAGAAATTATAGAAACACAAGTAAATAAGATTCCCACGTAAATTCCTTCACTTAGAGATGGAAAAAGTTTTGTGATCTCTAGAGTTATTAATAAGCTAAAACCCGAGATAATCCAAGTAAATGCACTAATTCCACAGTTTACATCTCGTTTTTTATAGTTCTTTGGATTAAAACTCTTTAGTTCTGTTCTAATTAAAGGTCTCAGCGCCTTAATTGTCCCAAGGGTAATCATAATCAGTGAGGGGATAGTTACATACTTTACAGTGTCGGGAACAGTTAGGATGATTATATCACAGATAAATAAAATTATTAGCGGAGTTACATACTCTTTTAGCATCTTTCTTTTTTGAATCTCTTCTAGTCTAAATAACTTAAGCAGTCTTTTCATTTTAATAATTGTGAATACAATCACCTTCTTTAATTTTGCTAAGGGCGGAAAGAGGGAGTCGAACCCTCGTCACACGGACCACAACCGCGCATTCTACCGTTGAACTACATCCGCCATTGTTTAAACTAAATGAGAATGGTTTTAAAATGTTCTTAGAAACAAATGCGCAGCTATTAAAATCCTTCAGTGGATTAATGAATACATGCTCTCATTGAAGAGGCTGATTCTTTAGCTGTCATGAAATAGTGAGATAAACATAATTTTTAAACTTAACTGTATTACGTAGTTTATGAAACAAAAGTATGAATTACTTGCTCCTGCGGGAGATATGTCTTGTTTAGTTGCTGCAGTAAACGCTGGCGCAGATAGTGTTTATCTTGGATTGAAAGAATTTAGTATGAGGGCTACGGCTAGGAACTTCTCTATAAAAGAACTTGAAGAGGTGAGAAAGATTTGTAAGGAACACAAAGTTAAAATCTACCTTACAGTTAATACTATAATCTATCAAGATGAGTTAAAGAAAATAGAGAAAATTCTCCAAGAAATAAAAAAGAAGAAACTTGTTGATGCTGTTATCTGTTGGGATTTAAGTGTTGTAGAACTATGTAAGAAGCTAAAGATTTCTTTTCATATTTCAACTCAAGCAAGTATTTCCAACTCTTCTTCTGCTAATTTTTATAAAAAACTTGGCGCAGAAAGGGTTGTTTTGGCTAGAGAACTAAGTTTAAAGCAGATAAAAGAGCTAATTAAGAAAACAAAAGTTCAGGTTGAAACATTTTGCCACGGAGCTTTATGTGTTTCTGAATCGGGGAGGTGTTTTACTTCTCAATTTTTATTTAATAAATCTGCAAATAGGGGAGAGTGTTTACAACCGTGTAGGAGAACTTATACTATCAGAGATGAAGATAATAACGAATTGAAACTAGAAAACAATCGTGTTATGTCTCCAAAAGATCTTTGTACTTTGCCTTTTATTGAGAAAATGAAAGCTGCAGGAATAAAAGCTTACAAAATTGAAGGCCGAAATAGAGACGCAAGGTATGTTGATTCTGTTGTTAGAGTTTATAGAAAAGCGTTAGATAAGAAATTAACTCGGAAAGAAGTAGAAGAAGGATTAAAAGAACTGGATAAAGTTTATCACCGGGGTTTTTCATCTGGTTTTTTCTTAGGAACTCCAACAAATGATGATTTCTCAAAGCAGGAAAATTCTTCTTCAAAAGAGAAGAAACACTTTGTGGGTAAAGTTGTTCATTTTTTCCCAAATGTTTCTGTTGCTGCAATCAAAGTCTCCTCAGAATTTAAAGTCGGCGAAGAGTTAATCTTCTTAGGAGATAAAACCGGCGTTGTAAGAGAGAAAGTTGTAAGAATTGAAATCAACAGAAAGCCTGTAGACAAAGCAGAAAAAGGTCAGGAAGTTGGAATTAAGGTTTCCTCTGCTGTGAAAGTTGGGGATGAAGTTTATAAAATAGTAAGATAGTTTTCACTAGTTCTTAAAAAAATAAAGAAAGAGAAAATAAAAAAATAAATCTAATTTTAAGCTGCTGGATACTTAGCTATTGCGGGGCAATAGTGCTTTACATTAGCTGAATCCAAGAAGTACCATCTAATTGCAACACTTGCCGGACTTGCTGGGCAACTTGCACCAGTAGCCGTTGATGTAGCAACAGTACCTATATTTCCGGGATAATCATACTCTGTTCCAGTAGTTGTACCACTAATAGTAATACTTGTACCATTAATTGCTTCTCCTGAAGAAGTAGAAGATCTTTCAAGAGTAACTGCACAGGCTGTTAACTTTGTTGGTTTGAGATCAATTCCGAAACACTTTTGGTTGTAATCGATAGTATTTGCTTGTTTACTAATCACATTCTGAACAACAACCCAAATAACCCCAACTGCAACTAGGACTAAAGCTATCATGATAACAGTCATAACTGCTTCTGACAAACCTCTCTTATTTTTTAACATATTTTTTTAACCTCCTTTCACTGATTTTGAATCTCATCGAAAAACCGATGATTTGTCTTTCTGATATTCATAAGTACTTAGGGTTATAAAAAGGTTTTGCTAACAAAGTTTATAAATTTGAAATTCTAGGTAAATTAAAGAAAGATGGTGCCAAAAACAGTTAAGGCGTGCAAACTTGTTCCGGCAGTGACTGTTGGAATAAATGACAATGCCATTGAGGTTGCGAAAAAGCTTCATCATTTTCAGGAAAGAAGAATTTTTGTTATTAACGAAAAAAAGTCTCCAATTGGAATTATTTCTTTAGTAGATATTAATGATCGGGTTGTTGCGAAAGGAAAAGATTTGAAAAAAACAAAAGCAAAAGATATAATGACTTATCCCTTACATTTAATTCTTGACGTAAATGAGCTTCTAAATACTGCTATGAAAAAGATGGTTCTGAAAGATAATTTTTATGTTCCTGTTACAGAAAAAGGTGTTTTGAAAGGACTTTTAACTTACTCTAGTGTAATTAAATGCATGAAGAAAGAGTAAGATGGTTTCTAAACTAGAACGATTAAGCGAAGACGAATATCCTTCACGACCCCATTTAGAAAGTCTTGATTTGGGAGAGGATAATCTTGCATTAGGTATAGAGGCTGCAGCTAGGAATAATCCTGCTTTAATGGAATTAATGGCTTCTGAAAGATTAGACCCAAAAACAAAAAAGGCTTTGTATGAAACTTTGAGAAGATATAGCCAGAGTGTTTCAGAACATCCGCAGGTTAGGAGAACTCTTCTTGCACAAGATATGCACCAGGGAGCAAGATATCTTCCTGAAGGGGTTGATGCTAGGGCTGCTTTGAGTCGTGGAATTTATGATAAACCCGGAAGGCACATGCAATATCCGTATGTAAACTCGGTATTTGGCGAAGAAGAGACAGACAAAAAAAGTGCAAAGAAAAAAACAGAAGGATTCTTAAAATATATGCTTAAAGAAGGTTGGCCTGTGGGTGTAGGTGGTGCTGGCTGGTTAATGGCAGATAACTGGTATAAAGAAAAAATGAAACAAGGTCTTCTAAAAAGAATTGGTGGAAGAGTTGTTAAGAATTGGTGGGGAAATTTAGGAAATCCTATGTATGGTGCCGCAAAAACTGTTGGTGGCTCTCTGGCTGAGGAAGGAGCACTAGGTATTTGGGGGGCTATTAGCACACCTTTAATGTACTCTTTAGGAGCATACGCTCTTTACAAAACAGCTAAGTATTTCTTAAAGAGGAGAAAGGAGAAGAAGATAGAAGCAGCAAGGCAAGAAAGGTGGGAAAATCTTAGAAGAGATGCTATGATGCAAAATCAAATGTTTATGCAAAATTTACCTCTGGAGGAAGCTGCATAATGGGAAAGTATATTGCATTTGAAAAGGGAAAGAGGTTAGAGAAAACAAAAACACTTGGGAAAGCTGCAGGAAAAATCTTACCTCTTTTTGCTAAGGATAGTGTTTCTGATTTTACTGATGAAATTTTAAGAGAAGATGAGTATTTGAGAAATCTTGTATTACAAAATCCAGACTATCGTGGTTTATTAGAACAACATGTTTCGGACCAATTCAAAAAATATAAGGGAGTTCTTACTGGAGCAAAATTAGTTGATAGTTGGGATAGAGTTACAAGCGCAATTGGAATGGCTGCTGAAGTTTTTCCGGGTCTAGGAACTTTAGTTGATGAAGGAGAGGAACTTGTAGAATTAATCCCAAAAGGAATTTATGCTGTACATTATGTTCATAAAACAAAAGATTGGAAAGCACCGATTTACTGGACTGCTGCAGAAGCTGCATCATTTATTCCAATTGTAGGAGATGCCATTGATATGACTAATATTTATGTAAACAGGGCTAGAAAAGTTACAAAGGATGCTGTAAAAAAAGAATTCAGAAAAACTGTTACTCAACCTTCTAGATTAGAAAGATTAGCTGCTTAAATTTCTGAATTAAATTTATCTAGCTGGGTGAAAAAATCTTTTGCTGACATTACCTTATCAACGTCAGTTAAACCTCTTTGTTCTGCTAACTTTGCGAATGCTTCTGGTTTGTATCCTCTTTTTCTTAGGGATGCAACAGTCGGAATCCTTTCGTCTTCTGCACCTTCAAATTCTCCTGCTTTAATTGCTGCAATAAGTTTTCTCTTTGAAAGTATTACGTCCGTGAATTTTATTCTTCCCATAAAAAATGTCCAGGGAAAACTTTTTTCTTTTCCGAATGATTTGTAAATCATTTTTTGTCTTTCTGCATTATCTCTGTGATCTTTTCCTCTAATTATATGAGTCATCCCAAGATCCATATCATCTGAAGCAACAACGAGATTCATTAAAGGCCAGACGCGATATTTATTTTTTTGAATTGGGTGTATGTGAAGACTTACTCTTGCAAGAGGGAAATCTCTCATTGCGGGATTTGGATGTTTCATATCTGATTTAAATCTAAGAACAGATTCACCTTCTTTAAATCCTTTTTTATCTAACATCTTTTTCCATAATTCTTGGTGTTTTTTTACTGAAAGATTTCTGCAAGGACAATCTTTTTTTTCTTCGGCTAATTTTTTAAATTCTTCTTGAGAACAAGTACAGACATATGCATCACCTTTCTTTAATAATTTTTCAGCATTTTTATAGTAAAGATCCATTCTATCTGAAGAGTTGAGATATTTGTAGACGTTTCCAAAAGCCCAATCACAATCTACCTTAATGTTTTTATAGGCTTCTGAAAGAGCTGTTGAGGGGTCAGTATCATCGATAACTATGTAGAATTTTCCTCCGTACTTTTTAACATAAAGTGAATTGATTACATTAGAAACCAAGTGACCTATGTGCATCGGTCCAGAAGGAGCAGGTCTAAATCTCATAATAACTCCTGTTTTCTTTACATCAGGTAATTCTGGAAGCCCTTCTCTTTGTTCTCTTTCTGAAACTTGAGATTCTAGTTTAGAGAACTCCTCTTTTTGTTTATCTAACGGAAGTTTATTTACGTCTGCGACAATTTGAGAGATTATTTTCGCTACCTTCGGCATTTCTGACTTTTCCAACCCTTCATGGAACAAAGAAGAAATAACTGCACCTTGGTTTGCTTTTCCGTTGTAGTGGATTGCGTTTTTCAGTGCGTATGCTTTTGCTTTTTTCTCTAAATCTTTCATAAAATAGAGAAAAGAACGGGATTTATTAATTTATTCTTAGACTTCAGTAGTAGTTTAGAGAACGATTGCTTGCTTTTCTGAAATGCCTATTCTTCTCTCTGTATGCAGCAACAACTGTAAAGTAAACCAGGAAAACGAAGATAAATAGGGTCTGGGCAAGCATCATCCAGATATCTTCTAGTGCGTAGAAGTAAATTAAGAAGAAAACTCCGGCAATTAGCCTTACGCCACAACCTATTAAAGAAACATCTTCTGAAGATTCCCTAGAAGAAACTCTAAAAATTTGTAGTAATGAATCTATAGAAAGTGCAAAGAAAGCTGCAATAAAAAACCCGTATATCACCGAATCCATAAATTAAAGGGCAATTTTGAAAATATAAAGATTTAGCTTGTAGGAGATATATTATTTATCTTGAAGCTTTCTCTCTAAATATTCTATTCTTTGCTCAAGTTTGTAAATTTGGTTTGAAAGATCTTCTAGTTGAGTGGTCATTGTAGAAAGTCTTTGGGCTAATTTGCTTCTTCTTTCTTCAGGAGAGTCTTCTTCGGTTGAGGGGCTTGAGTAGCTAGAGCTACTTGAAGATCCTCCTCCAAAAAAACCACCTAGAAATCCTCCAGCTGTTGAATCTTGTGTTGTTGAAGAGCTAGAACTAGATGTAGAACTTGAAGAAGTTGCTTTAGGTTTAGAAGGTTTCCTTTTAACACCTCGTAAATCCATTATCTCGTCTTTGTATGATGAACCAAACCACCCCATAATTATTACAGTTTTTTGATATTTTTAAATTGTTCGACAGAGATTAAATTTATATATTGTTTTTTCCTAGAGCATATATGAAAAAGAGTGTGAAGAAAACTGTTCCTAAATCTAATTATCATGCTCTTTTGAAAACACTAAATCCACATCAGCAAGCGTATATTAGTCTTGATTTGGAAGGTGCAAAAAATGGAGAATATATGTTATGTGTTTTTCATATGGTTCCGAGAAAGGGGCTTAATTCTCTACAAGCTGCGTGTGAAGTTGCTGCAGAGTCTTCTACAGGAACAAATTTCTTAGTTAAGACAGAAACACCCTTCTCTAAAAAGATGAATGCTCTTGTTTACAAACTTGATCTTCAAAAAAGTCTTGTTTGGATTGCTTACCCTTGGAGATTATTTGACCGCGGAGGGAATATTCAGAATATTTTAACTTACATTGTCGGAAATGTTTTAGGAATGAAAGAGGTTTCTGAGTTAAAACTTCTTGATGTCTGGTTTCCTCCAACAATGATTGAACAGTATGATGGTCCAAATTACACTTTAGATGATATGAGAAAGTACTTGGGGGTTTACAAAAGACCAATTCTTGGGACAATAATCAAACCAAAAATGGGCTTGACTTCTTCGGAATATGCTGAAGTTTGTTATGACTTCTGGGTTGGGGGCGGAGACTTTGTAAAGAACGACGAACCTCAAGCTAATCAAGATTTTTGTCCGTATGATAAAATGGTTAAGTATGTTAAAGAAGCAATGGACCGAGCGGTTAAAGAAACTGGAAAGAAGAAGGTTCACTCCTTTAATGTTTCTGCCTCAGATTATGAGACAATGATTCAGAGATGTGAGATGATTAAGAACGCAGGTTTTGAAAAGGGTAGTTATGCTTTTCTTATTGACGGCATTACTGCGGGGTGGATGGCTGTTCAAACTTTGAGAAGGAAGTATCCCGATGTTTTCATACACTTTCACAGAGCAAGTCACGGGGCATATACAAGAAAAGAAAACCCTATTGGCTTTTCTGTTTTAGTTCTGTCTAAGTTCGCACGATTAGCTGGGGCTTCTGGAATTCACACAGGAACTGCCGGAGTTGGAAAAATGGCTGGAAGTCCGGAAGAAGATATTATTGCAGCTAAAAACATTTTACAATTTGTTGCAAAGGGTCACTTTTTTGACCAGTCTTGGGGGAGGATACCTGGGAGAGATAAGGATGCAATAAAGATAGTTCACGAAGATCACGCTCATCACGTAATCTTAGAACATGATAGTTGGAGGGGAGTAAAGAAGTGCTGTCCGATAATTTCTGGGGGGTTAAACCCAACTTTGTTGAAACCATTTATTGATGTCATGGGAGGTGTTGATTTTATTACAACCATGGGCGCAGGTTGTCATGCTCACCCGAAAGGAACACAGGCTGGAGCAAGGGCTTTAGTTCAGGCATGTGAAGCTTACCAGAAGAAAATTGACATTCACAAGTATGCAAAGACCCATAAAGAGTTAGCCGAAGCTATTGAATTCTTTGAGAAAAAAGGAACAGAGAGAAAAGTTGAGAGTGCTTGAAGCCGTATCAAACATTTTTTAAACATCATTCTCCTCTATATTTTAATAAAAAAGATGGCAGCAACTGTAGATCAACTTATTGGTAAAATTAATCCAAAACTCTATGCAGAAAATGGAGCAGAGCTCTTGAAGAAGTATGGCAGCTGGGATAAGATTCCGGCTGAAGAAGTAGTACCTAAACCTGCTTCGGAACATAAGCTAACTTACGACTCTTCTGCAGATCAGTTAGAGCCAATTTACTTCTATATTTTAGATATGATGAATGATCGTGCAATGAAACCTGAGAAGCTAGTTGATAATTTTTCTTCATCACCCGGATCAGGACATTTTGGAGAGATGGGGCAGAGAATGTCTGTAATGCAACAACAAGGTGTTAAAATTTTAGGGGATATAAATAATGTCTTAAGAAGTGTTTTAAATATAATTTATGACTTAAAGGATTTCAGAACAAGACTACAAGTTTACAAGGATTCAAAAGATAAAGATCCTGCTAGAGCCGAAGCAGCAAGACTATCTCTAAAACAAATTTGGTTAGATAAAGTAGATATTAATAAGGGGGTTCAGGGAAATTCTAGTATTAAAGCCATGGCTCTTTCACAAGCAGGGTTTGTTACTCTTCTCGACGCATTTTTGGCTGTAAAGGATGAAAAAGAAGTCGCTAAAATGGATCTAAACGAGAGAGTAAAAAGAATTGTTGAACAGAGAATCCAAGAATTTAATGTCTGGGTTATACAGTCTGAAATGGAATTAAATAAAAGATATGAGATAGAAAAAACTTATTTGAAAAGTCAGGTAAATAGTCTAAAGATTTATGCGCAATGGGCAAAGCCTTACCTAGTTGCAGCACAGCAGTTACAGATGACTGATATGTCAAAGAATCCTTCTTTAGTAAAAGCATTCAATACTATCCTTCTTCAATTAACATTAATTGGAAGTAATAAAGTAGATGTTGCAGACGAAGTTATTGCAAATAATTTCCCTACTGAATTAAAAGGTATGAAGATAAAAAGAGATTATTTTGCTTGTACGCTTATTGACTTCTCATTCCGAGGGATTCCCCAGAGAGCCTCTGCAACACAATCACATTATGTTTTCGGGGGACTTTCAGAAGTTACATTTAGAGCTTATGCTTTGAATGCTGACGAGAAAAAAGCATTAAGCAAAGAAGTTGAAACTTCGTTGGTTAGTGATGTTCTGAAACTAATTGAAGGAGCAACAACAGAAAGTTTAGCAAATTTAAAAGATGAGATCGAATATTATCTAGAAGAAAAGCCCAAAGAAGAAAAAAAGGAAGAGAAAAGTAGTTCTTCTGGAGGCAAAGGATTTGGAGGAGTAATTGCTGACTTATTTTATCCCTTTGCAGCGATGTCTGGAAGGTACGATAAAGAAGGAAGTGCGGATACTTTCTCAGATAAAAAAAGTGGAGATAAGAAAAAAGAAGATAAGTCAATTAGATCTGATGATTATATTGAAAAAACCTTTTTGAGAAAATTTGCTGAAGACAAAGCAAAAACAACAACCTTTGATCTATTTGAAATCTACAAAAAGACTCACGGAATGGCAAGTTTCCCTCTTAATATGAATAAGAACGATCTTAGCTAAAAACAGAAATTTAATAAATTTCAGAATTCTAAATAACACATGGCTAAAGAAGAAAAATCTAAGAGTGAGAAGGTTCCTGAGAAAAAGGAGCAGAAAGAAGAAGCTAAAGAAAGAATTAAGATAGTTTCACTTAAATCTGTTGAACCTAAAGAAGAACTTGTTACTTTTCAAAGTAAATGGGCTATGCTCGTTGACAGAAAGGACGAACCAGTTAGAAAACCAAAATTAGAATTAACTCTAGATAGTGAAAAGATTGAAAATTTAGAGCAAGATATTAAGAAAGTTTCTGCACAAAAGAAGAAGGGTCCTAGGGGAGATTATGATATAACTCCAAAATATGAGCAGAATAAATATAACGAAGTTGTTGGAGAGTATGAAAATCCTGAAAAAGAAGGAGTAAAAGTTAGAACAGATTCTAAAACTGATGATAGATTAGATTTAATGAGAAATGATAATCTTCGACTTCAGAAGTACGAGGCTAAACACTAGTTTTATATAGGATTATTGTATTATTATGTAAAGGTGATTATCATGGCCATTGATGAGTCAAAATATTTAATCAAACCATTCTATCAGGGGGGATATTCTAGTCTTCAGCCAAGTAAGGCAGGGGATAATTTTACAGGCTATCATGTTAAGACTGGTGGAATTGGCCTTACTGCAAATCCTACTGTTGCAAATCAGATTGGAGAGTTGAGTAAAAACCTAAACACGGGTGCTGTTGCTGTGGAGGTTGGAACACTCAGTCCACAAAACTGGGAGACTATTCCTAAACAACATTTTGCAGAAATGAGGAGGTTAGGAAAATTAACTGGTGCAAAAGTTACACTCCACGCTCCGATTCAAGGTGTTGAACCTTCAGGATTGGACCCTCAAGGACAAAGACCGTGGGACGAAACACAAAGATTAGCTGTTGAAAGACAACTGAATGATGTTGTTGTTAAAGCAATAGATATGCAAGGAGAGAAAGGTAGAATTCCAATAACAATTCACGCATCTAACTTGCCTGGAAACGAATATGTTAGAGATGGTAAGGGAGGATTAAAAGCACATAGACTCGCACTTGTTAATAGAGAGGATGGAAGAACAGCAGTTATCGAAGAAAAAAAGAAAGTTGAGCCCTGGATGGAAAAAGAATCCTTTGAGGGAGGAGAGAAAGCAGGCAAGCTAATGGATCCTGCAGAGGAGCTTAGAAGAATTAATAGAGATAGTTGGCAGAGTACACTTTCAAATATTGCTTATAATAAAAGTTTTGTCGATAGAAGCCTTAAAGATAGTTATGTACAACTTCAAGATTTTGAAAAAGAAATGAAAGAGAAGAAGATTAGCCCTGAAGAATTAAAAGAGCTAGGATTTTCTCCCCAGGGAGAAGCCTATAGAACAATAAAAAATTCTGAAGCAATTCTTACAAATACAACTAGAGAAATTTATAATCTTTTCAATATGGCTTACAAAAATGGGACAGATGAAGAGAGAGCGAAACTTTTTGAAGCTTCTGAAAAGTTTAAACAAGGATACAAAGACGGGGAATCTATAATAAAAAAGTCCGAAGCACTACAGGTGATTATTAATACTTTACAGGATGTTTCCCCGAGAATTTATGTTCCTGTTGAAGAATTTGTTATGGATAAATCTGCAGAGACTTTTGGGAATGTTGGTTTTAAGGGCTTTATGGAAGCAAAAAAACAACATAAAGAAGCTCCGATGATTAGTGTTGAAAATTTATTTCCAGGTATGGCTTTTTCAACAGGCCAGGCTGTAGCTGATTTAGTTAAAAAATCAAGAGAAGAATTTGTGAAAAAAGCTGTAGACGCTGGAGAGATGAATAAACAAGAAGCAGAAAGGATGGCTGAAAAAGTTATTGGTATGACTCTCGATGTTGGACATTTAAATATTCATAAAAAAGAAGGAATCAAGGATGAGGATCTAATGAGAGAGGTTGAGAAAGTTAAGAAATTGGTTAAACATGTACATATTACAGACAATTTTGGTTATGGTGATTCTCACTTGCCCCCTGGAATGGGAAATGTTCCGATTGGGAAAGTTTTGGAACAGTTAGAAAAAGAAGGTTATAGCGGAACAAAGATTTTAGAAGTTGGTGGATGGATTAATGCATTCAATACAAATCCGTACGCACTTTCATTAGAGGGATTGGGGACGCCAATAGGAAGTACTGGTGGAGCTTACTGGAATCAGTCTGCGGGATTGACTCAGGGTTATTTTGGAGGATATGGAACATTTTTACCTCAAATAAATTATGAAACATTTGGGGGGGGATTCTCGACCCTTCCAGCTGAACTTGGGGGCCAGAGATTGGCTGGGCCAGGAAGTAGAATGTCTGGCCGGGGTTTAGAATAATAAGGTTTAAAATATATATTAAACTAGATAGATTATAAAAAATGGTGAAAAAAAATTCTATTAAAACAATAAAAAGAGAAGTAAAAATTCCATCTATGCAATTGAAGACAGAAAAAGAAATTGCGATGGACTTCGCGGTTAAAGTTTATAAAAAATTTGACAGAGCAATAAAGTCTATTGTTCTTTTCGGAAGTGCAGCCAAACAGGAAGGAGAATCCGGATCAGATATAGATATTGTGATTATACTAGATGACGTCTCGATTGGGTGGGACATGGAAACTGTTGCTTGGTATAGAGAAGAATTAGCTAAAATTTTGCAACTTAATCCGTATGTTAAACCAATTCATGTTAATACTATTAAATTAAGTACTTGGTGGGAAGATCTTTTGAGAACAGATCCGGTAGTGGTAAATGTTCTTCGTTACGGAATTTCCTTAGTTGACTTTGGTGGATTTTTTGAACCAATGAAAGTTTTACTTGCAAATGGGAAACTCAGACCTTCTCCCGAAGCAATTTATAATTGTTTACAAAGAGCTCCGACAAGTCTTGCAAGAAGTAAATCTTCGGTAAGAGGAGCTATCGAGGGGTGTTTTTGGTGCATGGTTGACTCTGCACATAGCGCTTTGATTGCTGTAGGAAGCCTTCCTCCTTCTCCAGAACACATACCTTTAGAACTCAAGACAAAGTTTGTTGATACAAAAATGCTTGATAAAAAGTATGTTATATGGTATAGAGACCTGCTGGTTTTACATAAAAGAATATCTCATAATGAGATCTTTGGACTCAAGGGCGCTGAAGTAGATGTTTGGCAACAAAGAAGTGAAGAATTTTTGGGTGTTATGGCTACTTTAGTTAATAGCCTTGTAAGTAATAAATAATTATAACTGAATAATCTGGTAAGGATTCTGCTTTTTTCTTATTCCTCTATCTAAATTAAGACTTTTCCATTCTAGTCTATCTAAAATTTCTACCCTCTCTTTAAGGTATTTCCAAATATTATTTAGACTTTCAGCAAGATCTAAGTAAGTGTGTAAGTGTGACATTTTTTTAGAATTGGTTTTTAGTTATAAACTAAGTTTAAGCTGCTTTACCAGCTAGTTCTTGTTCAACAGCTTTTATAGCTCCTTCTAAGCCTTTTGAGGTTTTTGAAGCTACTTCTCCTAGAGCTTTTGAAGCTGCTCCGAATAATGAATTCTGTTGATAAGAGCCTATAATTAATGCTGCAACTTTTTTTGCAAATGGATTTTTTGAGCTAACAGCGTCTTCTACGTACATTCCAGCAATTGCTTTTGGAACTTGACCTTTGTACCCCACAAGTCCGGCTAAATCTTGGAGTGTTACATAATTTATTGATTCTTGTTCTGCTACTGCACAAGACTGAATTGCCTGAAGCTCAGAAACATTACCAGTATATCTCTGACCCCCAACTCTTGCAGACTCTGCTACTGATGCAAAAGGGTTTACTTTCTCACCAGTCTTTGGGTCAGTATAAGATGCACCTTCAGCTAGAGCGGGTTTGTATACACTCTGCTCAAGAGCAGCATTAACTGCTTCTCCAAAGTCCTGTTTAGCAGCATGAATATTATAAACTACTCCAAGCCTTGCTACAGTTCCCTTAAGGTTCTTAAGAGCAATGTCTCTTCTCTTCTCCTTTTGTGCTTTTGTAAGCTCTTGTTTTGCCATAATTTTAGATAGAATTAAAGTTTATAAATGTTTCGATTATGTTGTTTCACTGGAGTAGTAACAAATCAGAAAGCTTTAGCCTTTTCGGGGGTTAACTCTTCGTAAACTACCTTCATTCTGCCCGGTAACTTTGGCTTAACTTTATGGAAAAAGACCCTTGTTTCTGCTACAGCCTTCTGTGTTGGGAGGTAAAACTCAAATAGTTTACTTCCTGGCTTTAGTATAGCTGCTTTACTAATAGACTTCCCGTAAGATAACTGCATTCCAGTCTGCATACGATCAGCACCAGCACCTGTCAACATTTTGTTTTCTCTTTGAATGTGGTGTGGGAAAGGAACTACTTTAAACACGTATAATCCGGGGGAAATAAGGTCAAGTTGCTTGTTTAGGTACTGTCTGCATGCTTCTAGAGCAGTATGCCTTACTTGTATATTCTCTGTAGAGAATACGGTTAGTTTGAAAGGAAGTTTTCCCTCTCTAACTAGCTTTGGACTTCCCATAGAGAACTTAACAATTTTCTGAGGAGGAACAACTTTGATGAAAGCCTTGTTCTTTTTCTTACTTATTCTAGTATAAGGACAGGTATGAATTCTTGAGTATGCTGCTGCTTTTCTAAGTGCCATTTTACTTTATTTCAACCTCTGTTGTGATCGCTTGTCCTGGAAGGCCTTGTTCGAAGATTGCTCTAACAACACCCTTGTTCCCGTGAGGAGCAGAAATTTTACCTTTGATTATTTTTCCTGCAGAAGATTTCCAGACAACATCTTTTCCTACAAACTTTGTAGCTTTCTCTTTAGAAGTTGATTCTGGAATTTCAATTAGAAAGTGTCTTTCATGAATTGTTTTCTTTCCTCTCCTAAATTGAATAACTCTACCCTTTGTCATGAGGAATTATATTGAAAGTGGTTTAAAAAGCTTATCTATTAAGAACGAATATCTGTCTTCCTACAATTTGACCTTCTCTGAATTCATCTATAGGAAACCCGGGAGCAATCTTTATACCTGTTGCATTTGAAATTCTTTCTCCATTACACGAGATTCTTTTACCTGTATGAAGACGAATTAGAGGAGAAGTAAAAACAATCTTAGAATTGGGTTTTAAATTTTTCTTAAAATTGTTAATCACCTTAATCATTAAGTCTTCAAAATCTTCAAGTGTCTTTTTTGCTTCATTAGGTGTTGGCGTTTTCTTTAGTATTGTCCCTAGATCGGGTTCTGTTGCGATTCCAGAAAATTTTTCAGCTAAATTGATTTTAGTAGAATCTGAGTTGAGGATTTTGTATTTATTTTTATCGAAATTAAACCAAATTAGATTTTGTTTACAACCGTCTATTGCTTTTTTGTCTCTATCAATTCCTACAACTGAAATGTTCTGGAGTAAAGATTCTTGGAGAATAACCCCTATGCCACAAAAAGGGTCTAGTAATGTTTCATCTTGTTTTACTTGAGAAAGGTTAATTAAAATCTTCGCTAGGCGCGGAGAGATAGAAAGTTCTGGACGCCTAACTGGTTTTTTTGTATCTCGTAATTCTATTTTTTCGTAATCACATTTCTGAATTATTTTTCCAAAATAAATTTTATTCTTGTCACCAAAAATAAAGAATTCTTCCTCGACATTTGGAGAACGAAGGTTTCTCACTTCTTCTCCTTCCTGTGTTTTAATAAAGCCCGAAGCATGCTTTTCTGTTGCTTTTAACTTCTCTGACCTAAATCTCGCTTTGAGATAATCTGAAATTTGATTATAGGAATTATCCTCTGAAAAGTTCCAGATTAGATAATTAAGTTTGTTACTCTCTCCCAAATAAATTTGTTTCTTGTCTAGTTTAGTAAAAAGTTCTTTCCATGTTCCTTCTTCGAGTACTTCTCCTATTGAAATTGTTCCCCCTAAAAAATCCACAACCTCTTTTTTTATAGGATTCTTTGTTTCCAAAAAAAGAGCATTTTTTTCTTTCTTCTCGAAGAGAATTTTATTTTCTTCTTTTTCCATAAAAGCGCGAACTTCTTCTTTAGAAAGTTCAGAGTTTCTTCCTAGAATAAATAAGTATTTCATGCAAAAGAGAGTAAAAAGAGGAATTTAAAGTTAATCTCTTAAAAATTCTCAAAAGATTCGACCCCTTTTAAGGTAAGTATTAACTAATCAAAGGGTTCCACACTTAAAGTTATAGGATTATCTCGTAGTCTCCGAGTTCTTTTTTTATTAACTCAAATATATGAGAGGAAATTTCCAGAGTTTTCTTAACTTTCTGTTTTTCTACTTCTTCTGTTACTTCTTCCATTGTAGCATTTTCTACTTTATGCCCCGCATGATCTATTTTTCTAATGTTCTTTTCAACAAATAAGAAAGTCTTTCCATTAGCAGAAAGTATCTCAGCAGTATGTTCTTTTCCATCTTTCTTGTACTTAAGCCTCATCCTACCCTTCTCTAAATTAACCATGTCACATCTCTGCGTGTATTCTATTAGGTCATTAATCAGAATTGAAGCACTCTTTCTTGCATCATCTACTTTTTGGGCGTCTAACTTTCCTTTTTTGAATTCTGCTTTAGCAGCAAGGACTTCTTTTAGAATTCTTAGATGCTGCTGAGAGAATTTACCTGTTTTTATAAAGTTCTCTTCAAACTCCTCTAACTGTGCTGCAGGAACCTTCTTTCCAGTTACAGCCTCTAAAAGATTAACCATGTCCTCATGTATCTGATTTATTGTCTTTTCCTGAGCGTGCTTTTCAATTTGTTCTTTAAGTTCTTTTAGTCTGTTTAAGTATTCTTCTGAACCCTCAATTAGTTTATCCAACTCTGCTCCCTTGATCTCTTTAATTTTTTCGTGTTCAAAATCTTTGTATATCTGAATAACCTTTGTAAAAAAATCAGAATATTTTTTCTCTAACATTTTTTCTTTTTCAACAAAAACCTTCCGTAATACTTCTGGAGCTTCTTTTGTAGTGGGCGGAGGAAGTCCATACAACATGATTATTGCTTGCGTTGGAGTTAAGACCCCCCAGTAAAGATCTCTAATAACAATGTCAAGTAACCCCATCTTAGCCCTCTGTGCAGTCTTATCCCCCATAGACATAAACATATCAATTGCTTCTGGGCTTGGTTTTAATTTACCCATCTTAAGAAGCGCTTTCCATGGCATGAATGTACTTCTATCATGTAAAGGAATCCCATCCCGAATAAATGTGAAAATAACTGGATGTGCATCTTTTACTGCCTCCCAGAATTCTGTAAGAAGATAAACCTGAACATTAAGAAGATTTTTCACACCGGCTAAAGCTGTTGCTTCCTGTATGTACTGATAGATAATTCCTCTAAGCCTTTCTTTTAATTCTAGTCTCGGCATCCTTTTTACGTCGGTATCGTTAATAACAATAAATATATCTACATCTGAGGTTGGAACAGTATCTCCTCTTACTAAACTTCCGGCAACAACGTAACTAACTACATACTTCTCAAACTTCTGAAGAACAAGTGATTTGTGAATTTCAGCTACCCTTAGAGCTCCTAAAATTCCCTTATCAAAAATAGGATAAGACATTGCAATTGCCTCGGTTAAGGCAAATTTACTATCAAGACAGTTTTCCCAGACATCAACAGGTGTTTTTACTTGAATCCAGATTTTATCTTTTGTCTTTTCTAATTCTTTAACTATTTCTTGACGAATTTTGGGTATATTCTTAAATTGTTCTTCGGGAACAATCATGTAAAGATGCATAAATTTCTCTGTTTCTTTTGGAATCTCTTCCTCATCTATAAACAGCTTAATTGTTTGTGGGGGTAGAATTCCAATTGCCTGAGTGAATTCGTATTTCTTAAGAATAAATGTTTTCAATTTTTCAACTTCTTTTTTTGTTTTAAGAAGTTCTTTTTGTGCTTCAGAAACATTCTCGGAGATTTGAGACTTTTTAGGGCTGTATTTATCTTCTGTAAAAGTGTTTTGAGAATCAAGTTCGTTTTCTAGCTCTTCTTCTCTTCGTTCATCACCGTCTCCCATGAATAAAATATGAAAGAATCACTTATAAATGTTTTCCAGAGAAACAGAAACCTTTTTAATAATTCTATTTGATAAACCTATATTGGGCCTATCGTTCATCGGCTAGGACAAATCGTTTACACCGATTAGAGAGCGGTTCGACTCCGCTTAGGCCCATTTTCTTATCCCCTGTTGAAGATGTTTTATAAGACGGGTTCTAACTATAAAACGTAAGGTATATAAACTATCTAGTAGTAACAGAAATAAGAAAAAATGGGCTTCAAACAAACCTTAAAAAATATTGGTGCAAATCTCGGTCAGAGAGCTAAAGACGGAGGATTAGTTAGAAAACTAGTACTTGGAGAGTCTATTGACGAATTCAATCAGAGAGTAGATCAGGTTTATGGTGAAAGAGTACTTAACTCAATTTTGAAATATGATCCTACCTTTAATCCTGCTGCTCCGGGTCCAGGAATAGGAGCCCATTATTATGATCTGGTAACAAGAGCTGTAATACCTGGAACAGAAGTTATTGAAAAAACTGATGTTGCTAAAGAAGTAAACAGAAAAGATTATATTGAATTTGGATTGAACTTTGCAAAGATGACGGGATTAGCTCTCTTAGCTTGGGGTACAACCGAAGCGGTTAAGGGAAGTATTCCAAACGAAGTTGTACAAAATAGTATGGGGGTAGTACAACCAATAGCAATAGCAGCGTTTCCTTTTGCATATGCTTCAAAGTTTAAATCTGCTTTTGTTAGAATTCCAATACAGGCAGCTACTGCATTTTATGCTGTAGGAAGTGCGGTTTCGCATATAGGCAGTATATTCTTTCCAGGAAAAGATCCTATGAGCCAGACAATACTAAGTCATTATAATGCAAGAGTAGTCTCTGTAAAAAAAGCACTAGAATGGACTGCTGCTACGTATACTCTATTAAGGGGAGTAAAGAAGGAGGTTTTACCTTGAGATGATTAAGGATAAATATCTTGCTACAACAATAAGAACTGTTGAGGCTGTCGCGGGTGTTGGTGGAGTTGCGGCACTTACTTTTCCTCTTGTAGGTGCGCTTTGTGATGCATATCTTGGCCCTGGAGCAACAGCAGATTTAGTTACAAATGTTACAACAACTATGGCTTCTATTGTTGCTGCAGAAAGATTACTTCCAGATCATCCTGCAATTAGGGGGGGATTAGAACTGGTAATTGGTGCAGCGGGGGGTTCTCAGGTTCTTGGAACAGACCTTCCAGAAGTTTTAAAAAATTCTCCAGGACTAGCTAGTACCCCAATACTTGGTCCGTTAACTACCTTAGCAAATAGCGCGATTGACAAGATTAAACCTCTAAGTGCTGTTATAGGTGCGGCTTTGCCTTCTACTGTCAATTATATAAGATATAAGGCCCAACAGAGAGCTCAAAGAGGGGAAAGATCGAGACTTGTATCTAGCTTGAAGGTTGCAGGAGCTCTATTAGGAGGTATGTACTTGTTAGGAAATGAAGGACTTGATCATTTAACTAAAGCATTTGATTACATACCTTTTGTTGGAGATTATTTAAAACAAATTCCTAGCTTAGTAAAATCTGTTCCAGAAACATATAGACATGTTACTCAATTTTTGATGCCTTACTTCGGAGCAAAAATACTCATGAGAGACCCAAAGAAACATAACCAAGTGGTTAAATATGCTACACAAATGATCAGTGCAGGAGTTGGAATTTACGAGTTAACTGCAAATATGCCGGGAATTAATTATTTGTCAGCAAAATTAGCTGCAACCCCTGAGAAAATAAGACAAGTAACTTCATATATTGTTGGACCCGTTACTCCATTCGTTGATAAATATATCTTAGGCGCACCTTTAGCTATTGCTAAAGCTCCATTTAAAGGTCTAAAGAAGTTATTCTCTAGAAAGAAATCACCTTAAGTTTATTTTACAAAATCTTTTAAACTACTTTTCTTAACCTACTGATAGGCGCTGCTAGTTTATCGGTAGAACTTCTCGTTGCCAACGAGGCGGGCCGGGTTCGACTCCCGGGTGGCGCATTCCCCCTTTTTGGTACATTCGTGCGATGTCAAGGGAATTAAATTAAAAAGAGTACATATGGAAAAGTCTGATAAATACTATTTTGACGAACTGTATAAAAAGTCTAAAAAACCTTTTTTTGGAACAGGCCCAAGTAGTTTAATACTTAAGCTTAACAGAATGCTCCCTAAAAATTCTAAAGTTTTAGATTTGGGTTGTGGCGAGGGAAAGGATGCTATTTTTTTAGCAAGGAAAGGGCATCAAGTTACAGCAGTTGATATCTCTCCAATCGCAATAGAAAAATTGGATGAAAGAGCTAAAAAACTAAAATTAAATATTAAATCCATTGTTGCAGATCTGTCAGAATACAAGATAAAAGATAACTATGACGCGATTATTGCTTTAGCATCTATTCATTTTTTAAAGAAGAAAGAACATGATAAAATGATTAAGATAATGCAGGGAAGGACAAATAAAAATGGATTTAATGTTATTGTTTCTCTGAGGAAAGGAGATCCAACAGAAGGTTCATTTAAAGTAATTTATCTAGAAGATGGAAAATTAAAGGAATATTATTCTGGATGGAAAATTATTAAGTATAAAGAGTATGATAAAAAAGACAAACATGGAAGATTTGGGGTTCATTATCATAAAAATGCAGACCTAATTGCTCAAAGAATAGTATGAGAATTGCTAGTTTTTCTGTTCTTATTTCTTGATTAAACCATCTTTAATAAGGTCTTTTGTTGGCTCACCTTGAAGAAAAATTCTATGACACTCTTCCGCAAGAACTCCGGTAATAAATTCTACATGAAACTTATTTTGTTTGAAAAGGAGAGGAAGATTTTCTCTAAAGAACATTGCCCCGCTTTGATCTAAATCAATACCAGATACAACTCTTTTAATCTTGTTTAAGATTATTGCCCCAAAACACATTGGGCATGGTTCATATGTAGTATATAAGGTTGCCTTATTCTTATTTTCCAGCAGTATGTCCTGAACTTGTTTTATTGCAAGCATTTCTGCATGGGCCAGTTTATCCTTTTTTGAGTCTACTTGGTTATGTGCTCGAGCAATAATTTTTCCTTCTAACTCTATTACGCAACCTATTGGCCAATTGCCCTCTCTCAAAGCAATTTCTGCCTCTTTAATGGCTTCTTTCATAAATTTCTCATCTTCCATTAAAAAGAAATAAAGATGAACTAAATAAAGTTTTTGTGTTCATATTGTCACCTTTTTGTTGTCGCATGTTTTTAAAAACCTTAACAGCATCGATAAATCAGCTAAAATAGCGCATTAAGCGGATTTGACATCGCTTAAAAATACCCTGAAGGTATTGTCGGCGGGTGGCGCATACATAATTATTAAAACACTTCTCTCTTTAATAAAATATGAAAAAACAGTGGAAAATTCTTATTCTTATTTTTGCAATTTTAATTGTTTTTCTAATGTTAGTTAGTTTTGTTAGAAATAACAGACAAAATAATCCTAATGACGGAGGAAACCTCCAGAGTAATCTTAATATTCAGTATGGAACAAATCCGTTTCAGAAGTTTGATTTCTACGCTCCAGCAGGTAATGTAAATTCTGACACCCTTATTGTAATTGTTCATGGGGGGGCTTGGGCAGCTGGAGACAAATCTCAGTTTACACCTCATTCTGTTTTCTTTTCAAATAAAGGATATAGTGCAGTTAACATGAACTATAGACTTGCGCCATATACAAACCCTTCAAGCAATCCCGACTGGAGTTATAAAAATCCTCTTTATGATATTTCAAGTGTCCTAAAAAAAGTTGAAAGTGATCCAGCAAGATATAAGTTGAATCCAGGATATAAAATAGTTTTAATCGGACACTCTGCGGGAGGTCATTTATCAAATCTTTACGGGGTTGAAGAAAGTGCTTTTGGAGGAGATCAACCAATCGCAGATGTTATCTCTCTAGCCGGACCTACTGACTTTGTAAGTTTAGAAACACAAGGCTGGGAGAGCAAAGCAGTTGAAGTATACTTGAATGGAGCTTCTTATGACGAGGCTTCTCCTGCAAGACAAGTAAAATCTGGAGATGGAACAAAGTATCTACTTGTTCTGGGGATTGTTCAAGGAACTAACCCCCCTAGTGATGGACTTGTTCCGGAGCAACAAGTTACAATTTTTGAACAGATGTTGAAAGAGAAAAATGATTATGTTGAAACATTAATTCTTCAAGGTAGAGATCACAATACAATCCAGAGTTTAATTCCATCAAATGATGCTGTAGCTCAAAAGATTTTAACATTCATTCAGTAACTATTTTAAACTACGATTCTCTTGATATTTTATAGAGGTGAAAAATGTACTACCTTCCAGTTGTTGGTGCTGTAGCTAATGCTTTTAGCGTAATCTTTCAGAGAATTATCTTAGTTAAGAAAAAAGTAGATATTAAATCATTTCAAGTTACTGCCTTTTTAGCAGCCACCTTATTATTTTTACCTTTCGTTTATTTTTTCTTTCATGTTTCTCCTGAAGCTTTAACAACAACAAACATAATTCTGTTTCTCGTTGTTATTCTGTTTTCAATTGTTGCTAATCTTGCATTGTTCTACTCTATTAAAGGTGAGAAGATTAGTAGTTTAGAGCCGGCTTTTGCTTTAGAACCATTGTTTACTGTTATTCTTGCAGTAATTGCTAGTTTTTTCTTTGAGGGTTTGTTTGATAGAAATCTTAACATTGTCATTCCCGCATTTATTGCAGGAATTGCTCTAGTCCTTTCTCATGTAAAAAGACACCACCTTAGGTTTGATAATTATTTTATTGCAGCGATAGTTGCAAGTTTTTTCTTTGCTTCAGAGCTAGTTGTTTCTAAGTTTATCCTAGATTATTATACTCCACTTACGTTTTATTTCCTAAGATGTCTCGGAGTTTTTTTAGTCAGCTTACTTATTTTTAGGCCTAAGTTTTCTGGAATTAATAATAAGATAAGACTAGAAATTTTGGGAATTGCATTCTTGTGGATTTCTTTTAGAGTTATTGTTTATTACGGATATCTAAATCTTGGTGTTGTTTTCACAACACTAATTGTTATGCTTGCTCCAATCTTTACATATTTCCTTGCATGGTGGATATTAAAAGAAAAAATTAGGTGGCAGGATATTGTAACTTCGCTAATAATTATAGCCTGTGTTGTTTATGCTGTTTTGATTTAATGCTCTCTATCTTGAATAACTTCCATAGCTAAGGGTCCCACCCTCTTGAAAGTCGGAAAAGAGATTAAACCAATGTTGTTCATTATCGCAATCAATGAATTTGGGGCAGTTCTTAAGTCAATTCCAGTCTTATCTTGAAACTCTCTTGCTAAACGCAAGTTTAAGGGAGCTTCATCGGAAGTCGCGGTAAGGATACAATTATAAGTTACTCCTTCAAGGGTATTCGAAGACCCGTCCAAAGATTGAGAGAATATCATTAAGTATGGTTTAGGTGTATGAACGTAAAGGCCCATTGGCTTAGTTTGACCCAAAGGACTTACAATCCTTCGAAAGTCCGGGCTAAATCTAGAAACTAATTCAGCTATATTTCCACGGTAAGTAGCAACTTGAGTAAAAGTATGGGGATTTGTCATTATGTAAAGTTTTGGAACATACTAGTTTTTAAATTTATCTTAAGGAATAATTTCTGGCCCAAAGTATTTTTGATATTCAAAATCTGATTCTTTTATCTTTCCCTCTTTGATTAATTTTTTTATTTCGGGAATTCTTTTCTTTAATTCTTCTATTAGAAAAATGACTGTTTCACAAATTTGGGCTTGACCTTCTTCTGGCCAGAGCTTTGCTTTGTTTGAATAAAGACATCGACCACCACATAAATTAAGGTAGGAACATTCTGTGCACGGGGATTCGACAGGTATTTGTTTTAGTTTTGTTGGAGTTGAGTCTTCAACGTGCCCACAATAAAAGTCAGTTATATTATTCATAATTGGACAGGTTGTTATTTTTCCATCAGTAGTTATTGCATACCCCTCAAATCCCGCCCCGCAACGTAATTTTGTTTTTTTACTGTAATAAATAGATTCAAAGATTCCAACAAAAGGGTATATTCTTCTTACTTTTCCTTCTTTCATCTCAGAAATCCAGAAGTCTAAAAGATTTGATAAAGACCTATCGTACTTTTTTGCAAAGTCTGCAAAATCTTTTTTATTATAATCCTTCTTATAAAATCCAGCATCAATTTGCCAGTGAACAGAATCAAAAACATTAAGAGAAAGCAAGTGTTTTATTTGTTTGTCAATATCTGAAACATCTATTTGTCTTTTTGGGAGAGGAGAGAGGCACATTCGCGCAACAATCTCTCCATGGAAATTATCTTTTCTGATTAATTTAAGGTTATTTAACACCAGATCGTAGGTTCCTTTTCCCCTATTAAAGTCTGTTCTTTGTCTATCCCCATCTATAGAGACTAAAATTTTAGAAAATTTATTCAGGTACTTTTCAGGAATCTTATCTAAAAGTTTCCCATTTGTTTGCATACAAAATTTAACTTTTGTATTTTTGAAAGAATCCATAATCTGTTTTATCTTTTCTAGCTGTAATAAAGGTTCTCCCCCGTAGAAAATTATTACTGGATCTTTATCTTGCAGAATAAACTTCTTTATCTTTTCAATATCAACAGAAAAATCGCGAGGAGCAGAGAAATCAAACTTCCATTTCTTTTCCAAGCCGTTATCAAATTCTTGCATTGATTTCTCGTAGCAGTATTTACACTCTGAGTTACAAATCTCTGTCATTAAAATGTGCCAAAACATTTTAAAAATTTAGAAAGAGGTGTTTAAAAAATTAATTAAAACTCAGTATGAAGGGCTGGGCCTGAAAAGTTCATACCTTTGTCTTTTGAATTGGCTGCAATAACATCATCAATTCTAAGAATCATTGTAGCAACTTCTGTCGCAGAAGAAATTGCCTGGGCTTTTATCTTGTAGGGTTCAATTATATGCGCCTTGAACATGTTTTCAATCTCATTCGTAAACAAATTCAAACCCGCGTTTCTATTTCCGGAATCGTGTTTTGCCTTTAGCGAGGTTAGAACGTCAATAGGATCCAAACCGGCGTTCTCGGCAAGAGTTACTGGGATGAACTCTAGAGCAGAAGCAAACTAATCAACAGCAAGTTGTTCTCTTCCTTTCAGAGACTGGCCAAAGTATCTAAGCCTTCTTGCAAGCTCTATTTCTATCGCTCCTCCGCCCGCAACAACCATACCTGTCTTTAGTGAAGATAAAACATCTCCAAGACCATCACGAATGGCTCTTTCAATTTCATCCATTACATGACTAGACCCACCATGAATCAAGATTGTAAGTGCTTTTGGATTCTGACATCCCCGTATGTAAGTCATTGAATCATTTCCATTTCCAACCTCTTCAACAATCTGAGCTTCTCCAAGTTCTTTTTGTGTTAGTTCATTGAGATTACTAACTATTTTTCCCCCCGTAGCTTTTGATATCTTTTCTAAGTCTAATTTCGCAACTCTTCTACAGGCGTATATTCTCTCTTTAGAAAGAAGGTACTGTGCGAATTCATCTATTCCTTTCTGACAGAAGACAACATTTGCTCCAGAATGTTTTATCTTATTGATCATCTCTCTAATCTGGCGTTCTTCTTGGTCTAAGAAGTTTTGTAATTGTTCGGGGGTTGAGATAGAAATCTTAGTATCTATTTCAGGATTTTTTATCTCAAGAGGGAAATCAAGAAGAGCAATTTTAGAAGAATTTACAGAAAGAGGCATATCTGAAGAAACTTTTTCTTTATCTAAAACAATACCTGAAATTAATTCCGTATCTTCAATCCCATCTCCTTTTGCTTTTTCTATTTTAATATCAGTTAGATCGTACTTTCCTTCTTGTTCTATTTGCTTTACTGCCTTCACAATTATACCTGCAAACTTTTCTTTAGAAGACTCTGCACACTTCCCAGTCATTGCAGTCATTGCTATCTGTTTTAGTATAGACTCGTTTTCTGAAGTGATTTTGATTGAAAGTTGTTTAAGGAATTCCTGTGCTTTATCTGCTGCGATTCTATACCCCTTTGTAATGGCTGTCGGATGTATCTTCTGATCAAGAAGTTTTTCTGCATTTTCCAGAAGTTTTCCTGCAAGCATTACTGCAGAAGTTGTTCCGTCCCCGACTTCAGACTCCTGAGTTCTAGCAATTTCCACCATCATTTTTGCCGCAGGATGCTCTATTTGCATTTCATTAAGAATTGTGACTCCGTCATTTGTGACAATAATATCTCCAGTAGGAGAAACTAACATTTTATCCATTCCTTTTGGGCCAAGAGTTGTTTTGACTATTTCTGAAACCATTCTGGCTGCAAGAATATTATTCCTTTGGGCATCTCTCCCAAGAAGTCGTTGTACATCTTCAGGCATTAGTGTTGGTTGTTTCTCAGGCATAATCTAAGTTTCTTTCCTGTTTATTTAAAGATTATTATGATTTTGAGAAGTGTTCTTTTTCATGATTAACTCTAGAGTGCACAACAATCTTTATAATTTACTTTTTCGGAGTATAAAGATGGCAAAGGGAAGGTTAGTTGCAGAAATTATGACCCGGCAGCCAATTACTGCTAAGCCAGAGATCACTTTACTTGACTGTGCAAAAATTATGGTTAAAAAGAGGGTTGGAAGTGTTCTTCTTGTTGAAAATAGGAAACTTGTGGGTTTTGTGAGTCACAGAGATATTCTTTGGGCAATGATAAAGAAATCCCAAAAAGATCTTTCTAAAATTAAGGCAAAAGATATCTCCCCAAAGAAGTTAATAACAATTAGCCCTGGAGCAACTATTTCTGAGGCAATGGATAAGATGAAAAAGTCGAAATATACTAGACTTCCTGTTGTTCAAAATGGGAATCTTGTGGGAATGCTAACAAACAAAGACATTCTTAATTTTAATCCCGAGCTTTACCCTGAATTTGAGGAGTTAGAACAGATAAGAGAGGAAGAGAAAAAGCTAGCAAGGATGAAGAAGGTAAATGAAGAGGGGTTTGAAAGCGAGGGGGTTTGTGAAGAGTGTGGAGATTTTGGAACTCTTTACATTATTAAAGGAGTCAATGTTTGTGAAAATTGCAGAAATCTGATAAAGGAATAATTCTAGTTAAATATTTAAACATAAAAAGCAGATTAGTTCTATAAATAAGGGTGAAAAATGTCTGAAAAAGATACAATATATAATAGTAAGATAAAATCTACTGGTTTGTTCAACTTTGCAGATTTCTACAGTTTCTGTTATAGCTGGCTTGTTGATAGCGAGGGGTATATTATTACTGAAGATAAGTATACTGAAAAGATTGCTGGAGATCAAAAGACTGTTGAGGTTGAGTGGACTGGAAATAAAAAAATTACAGATTATTTCAAGAATCAGTTAAAGATTAAGTTTAGAATAACTAATATGACTCAGGTAGAGATTACAGATTCTGCTGGGAGAAAGAAGAAGATGAATAATGGTACAGCAGAAGTTGCACTTAAGGGCATATTACTAAGAGACTTTGATAGTAAATTTGAAACAACAGCCACAAAGAAGTTCCTTAGGGGCATTTATGAGAAGTGGGTTATTGCATCAAGAGTAGATGAAATGCAGACAAATCTCGCAAAGTTTTGTGACAGTTTTCTAGCAGAAATTAAAGCTTATCTGGATTTAGAAGGTAAGAAGTAATTCTCGTCGGCAAATCTAATATATCCGTCGAAAACTAGTATTTTCCTTAAAAGAAATATTTAAATACGATTTATTTCTGTAATGTGTATGAAAAAGTTTGTCTTGAGTTTATTATTAATGGCAGTCATTCTACCAAGTATTCTAGCTGCGAATTTAAATGTTATAGATGATAATGAAGACAAGGTCATGGTCGACGGGCTTACATACCCCGTAACATTTAATATTCAGGTTCATAACAACGGAATCAGTGATGAATTCAGATTCTATAATTTAGTAGGGTTCACAATGGAACCTGCAGGATATGTTCAGATTGAAAATGGACAGACAAGAAATGTTACCATCAATGTTTATCCAATTGAAGGACTAGATTACTTAGGATATTACTCTTTACCTTACGGAATTGAAGGAAGGATGGATGCTAATACTGACTACCTTGGGGAGTTAAGATTCAAGATTGTTAGTATTAAAGATGCTCTAGAAGTTGGAGCTGAAACAATTGATCCAGAATCTCAAACAATGACTATTTATCTAAAAAATAAAGAAAACTTTAATTTTAACAATATGAGTGTACAGTTTAGTTCTCCTTTTTTCCAGAGGCAAGAAACAATAACTTTAACACCAAGAGAAAAGAAAACTTATACTATTCAGTTAAATAAAGAGGACTTCAAGAGTTTGATGGCTGGGTACTATACCCTAAACGCAAGAGTCAGTGTAGACAATAAGAAAGAGACTGTTGAAGGAATAATTAGTTTTGCTGAGAAGGATATTGTTACTTCTTTACAAAAAGATGAAGGGACTATAATTAATACTAAAGTTATAAGAAAGACAAACGAAGGAAATATCGTTGCTAATACTCAAACTGTTATGAAGTTAAATATTATTTCTAGACTTTTCACTACAATCAGCCCACAACCAGATTTGGTTGAAAGACAGGGTGTTGATGTTTTCTACACTTGGAACAGACAGTTAAAACCTGGAGAGTACTTAGATATAGAAGTTAAGACAAATTGGTTATTCCCAGTTATTGCAATCTTATTCATTCTAGCAATAGTTATTCTTGCACTTGTTTACACTAAGACTTATGTTCAGTTAAATAAGAAAGTTTCATTTGTTAGAGCCAAAGGTGGCGAGTTTGCACTTAAGGTTACTGTTACTGTAAGAGCTAAAGAGTATGTTGAGAAGGTTAGTGTTATTGATAGACTTCCTCCTTTAACAAAAATCTACGAAAAGTTCGGGGGAGAACAACCAGTAAGAGTTAATGATAAAAGCGGAAGAATTGAGTGGGTCTTTGATAAGATGAATCCTGGAGAGACAAGAGTATTACACTACATAATTTATTCTAAAGTAGGTGTCCTAGGGAAGTTTGCTCTTCCTTCAGCTACAGCAATCTATGAGAGAGACGGAGAGATTAAAGAAACTACTTCAAACAAAGCTTTCTTCATAGCAGAACAAACAAGCCAGAAATCAGAATAAGCTTAGTTACGAAGATTTTAAAAACAAAATAATTCTAGGTTATTTATCTTCGGTAATACTGAAGAATTCCCTCCATAGCTCAGTGGTTAGAGCGCCTGGCTGTAGGTTATACCTAAGGTGGATTTTCCATACGGAAATAAGATGAAGCCTTGATAAGAACAGATTCATTAGGATTTGTTGTTCAGCAGAACCCGGGAGATCCCCAGTTCGACTCTGGGTGGAGGGATTAAAAGAGAAAATGAAACCAAAAGAAGATTGTATATTTTGTAAGATTGTTAAAGGAGAGATGCCTTGTTATAAAATATACGAAGACAAAGACGTTCTTTCTTTTTTAGATATAAATCCGTATTGTATAGGGCATGTTTTAGTTATTCCAAAGAAGCATTCAAGGTGGCTGTGGGATTTAAATGAAGCAGAGTATACAAGATTAGTTGAAAGGACACATTTTTTAGCAAATAAGCTTAGAGATGCCTTTAAAACAGAGTGGGTTGAAGAAGTTGTTGCAGGTATTGGTACTGAACATACACATATTCATCTTCAGCCACGAAAGTTTGATGATGGTCTTGGAGAATTACCAACAAAACCAATTATACCGAAACCAACTTCAGAAGAGATGAAAAAAATTCAAGAGAAAATTGTAAAAGTTATAAAATAACTAAACTTTTCTAGCGCTCATAAATTTCCTAATAAACCTTTCTAATCCTGGCCTTGCAAGTAGTTTCTCGCTCCACCCATTAGGGCTTCTAGAAAAAGCGTTATTCAAGATATGAAAGGATACTGTTTCTGCAAGTTCTTCACTTATAGCATCATATCTAAGCTTTTCTTCGGTAGGATACCTTCCAGAAGCATCTCTATAAAACTTAGAATATTCAGTTATGGGTTCTGATCCTTCAGTTAATCGGGCAAACTCTTCAAGAGCCTCTCTACCGGAGATGATTCTTCCCCCCCTAGCCCCTTCCTGTTCACTTGGAAGTTTTATTTTATAATCTGGTTGAAAGATCATTTGATCTGATACTGTATGAACTGCTTCGTGCAAAATTGCCTGCGCCTGAATAACCTTTGCAACTCTAGGCTCTACTATTGAAGGCGTAAGAGCAGTAATGTAAAGATCTTGGACTGGAGGATTATTCTTTCTATATTCATCTGATTGTGTTTCCCAGTAAGATCTATCTGTATAGGCAATAGCAAAAGCTGTTGGAGCAAGGGCTTTTTGCAGATCAGGGGTAGTCTTCAATTTTTCTCTAGTGGACTCTCTTTTAAACCAGAGGGGGGTAACCCATCTTATTTTCCCAAGAGTTGATCTTTCTACCATCATGTGAGGTAAATGCGATAAAACATCGTAGACCTCTCGAGCAGCAAGTCTAACTAAGTTAGAATCTGCTTTTTCTAAACCAGAATAATCCACAAGAGGCAAAAGCTTTCTTTCAAAAGCTTGTTTTGGAAGTTCAACATCGTGAAGAGTGCACCAGCTAATAAAGGGTTTGTAGTCTAATCCTCGAAGTTCTTGGGGTATTTCGTATTCTGCCATTTTCTACTTAAAAAATTAAACTTGAATGAAGTAGACGTTTTTAAGAGTTGTGGTTAGTTTTATATAACTTCTAAACAATATTAGTTAATGAATGGGAAGGTATTTTTGGGGATTTTAGCATTTATCTTTTTTGTAACTCTCTTACTTTTATACGAGTTCTTCCCTTTGACAAGTAATAATTATGAAATGTCTACGCCCCAAGAAAGAAATTTCAATATTGGGGTTTATGCTCCAGGAAATATGCAGTTCTATAGTAATATGCGTTTTCCGGATAGAAAAATCTCCTACAAAATTAGTTCTTTTTGCAGTCTTTCAAAAAAAGCTGAGATGGAATCTGCATTTGGAATTGTAGAAAATTTAACTGTGCTTAGCTTTTATCCGGGAGGAAGTGATGCTGAAATTTTTGTCTCGTGTCAGGAGAGAGATAATATAGACTCTAGTGGTTTATTCATCGCTGGAGAGGGGGGACCAACAAAAATTATTCAAACAGATAATTTTAATATAATTCAAGGAGGAGAGATTCTTCTTGTAAGAACTTCTGAGTGCCAAACACCTAATATTCCAATTCATGAATTATTTCACGTTCTGGGATTTGTTCATTCTATAAATGAAGGAAATATAATGTATAATGTTAGCCGGTGTAATCAAGTTATTGGGGAAGATATTCCTAGAAGAATTAATGAACTATACAGCGTCGATAGTTTACCTGATTTGAGTTTTGAGAATGCAACAGCATTTGTGCATAACCGGTATGTTGATATAAATATGAGTATAAGAAATAATGGATTAAAAGATTCTGAACAAGCCAAGATAAAAATTTATACTGATGATGTTCTTCTAAAAGAAATAGAATTAAATCCCCTTAAGGTAGGATACGGAAGAACAATTTCTCTAGGGAATATTTATTCGCAAGAGAGGACTATTGATGTGTTAAAAATTGTAATAGAAAGTAGCTTCGAAGAGATAGACAAAAAAAATAACGAAGTTATACTAGAGATGAAAAAATAAAAAAAATAAAGAAAAAGTAAAAAATTATTCAAAAGCTTCCAGGTCAAGGTCGTCTACTTCTGCATCAAATTCATCCTCGACAAATTCTGGATCTCTTCTGATTTCAGTCTTTTTGTTGTTTGACCTCATTTTTTAGGTAATTTGGAGATCTTTGATTCCACTTTGCCTCAATCTAAATTGGAAATCCTTAATTTCCCCTCTTTTAAATTAAGCTAATATAAAATAAAGTCTTTTTAAATACTTCGATAGAAAAGTTGGATGTGGAAAGATTTAAAAGACGCGCGTTCTCAAGAAGGATTGTAGACTAGGTCAGCGGGTTAGCCCTCCGCCGCTTGCAAACGGGCTTTAGGCAGACTACGGGTGAGGCGTGAGAGAACTGTCAATCAGTCTTTATTTGGACGTTGAGGTTTTGTCCGTTTTGATCTTGTAGTTGCGAAATGGGTCAGGCCTTGATCGGAGCAGCCCTAAACAGCTATTAAGGTGCTTAGCGGGTCGCGAAACTGAGAAAAAATAAGGGTTAGCTGCTTGGTTGTTTTCAGGCAAATCACCTGGTCTACACTGATAAGAAATCTTAATAAACACATTTTAACTTACTGGTTTATGAAGAGGTGGAATAAGTCTGGTCAGTTTTACTTGCTTGCAGCAATATTAATTATTGCAGTTATCATTGGGTTTGTTGCTGTAAATAATTACTCTAAAAATAAAAGCCCTATCAAGATTTATGATGTCGGAAAAGAGTTAGATGTTGAGGGAGCTAAAGTTGTTGATTGGGGAACAGTACAGCAACAAGATTTAAGTGCTGTTATTAGCAATTTTTATGGAAATTTCTCTCTATACGCCGGAGAGGGGAATAGACAGATTACGTTTATCCTAGGAAATGAAACTGAGATTTGTGTTTATGCGTCTCAGGTAGTGTCTACGGGAGATATAAACATTGGGGGTTCTGGAATTCCAACTAATGAAAATAGGATAAATAAAACATGTGGACAAAATGTCTGTGAGAGAACTCCTCTAGACGGAGGAAGAGAAAAGATTACTTGTACGCTAAATAGTGTCCCATATGTATTTGAATTAACACCTGGAGAAAACTTCTATTTCATAATTTCACAAGAGATAAGCGGAGAGCAACATGTCATCACAGGATAAAAAAGTCTTTTCTTGGGGAAGAGCAGTGAAGGGGAAAAAAGGAGTTAGCGAAGTTGTTGGGTATATTTTATTAATCTCGATCGCTGTTGCAATGTCTGTTATTGTTTACGCCTGGCTGAAAAGCTACGTACCAAAAGAACCCCTAGAATGCCCTGGAGATATTTCTTTAATGATTAAAGACATTAATTGTACTGCAGATGGAATTATAGATATGACTCTTAGAAACAATGGAAAGTTTAGTATCTATGCATATACAATAAAATATGCGAAAGATCCTTCAAAAACAATTGCTACAGATAGTCTTGCAAAAGCTTTTCGTGATTTAAATGGGCATAGAGACGGGGAAGTTATTTACTTCATGGGCGGTTCTCCTACAGGTGATTGTACTAATGTATTTGAACCTGGGAATGAAGTAGAACACCAATTTGACATGAATATTTTATCCGGGGTACAAACAGCATTCATAGATATTACACCGATAAGATGCCAACAACAAGAGGGGAAAATAAAATCCGTTCAAGTAAGATGTAATGATGCAAGGATAAGACAGCCGATTGTTTGTCCTATAGCATAATATAAAAATAAAGAAAATATAAAGTAATATGGAAAAAAGAGGAGTTTCACCTGTTATTGCAACTGTCTTGCTAATTGCTATTGTAGTTGTCCTGGCTCTTGTTTTATTTCTATGGTTTAGAAGTTTCACTCAAGAAGCTACACTAAAAAACGGAAAAAATATTGAACTTGTTTGTGAAGAAGTAAGGTTTAGTGCAGAGTATGAATCAGTCTCTAGTACCCTTTCTGTTTCTAATGAAGGAAATATTCCTATAAGTGAGCTTAGATTACTTGTAGAAACTCCTGGAGAGAGAAGTAGTATTGATATTCTTGGAAGTGACCTTTCTGCAAGGGGATTTCTCGAAGCTGGACAGTCTGGAAGTGTAGACTTATCTGGGAAGATCTCCGGATCTGCAACAAAAATAAGTGTGATTCCGGTTCTAAAAGGTGTTTCTAGTAAAGGAGAATCCACTTATGTATGCGGAGATAGATATGCTCAGGAAATAAACATTATAGCCTAAAAATGAAAAATAAACTAGGAGTATCACCAGTTATTGCAACAATTCTTCTGGTCGGGCTTGCTGTTGTTTTAATTGGTGTTGTTTGGACTATTGTAAATAATCTCGTTCAGGATCAAACACAACAAGCATCAGCTTGTTTTGGGGTCTTGGATAAAGTTATTCTAAATGAAAAGTATACTTGTTATTACAAAGCAGAATCAATCTTGCAAGTATCCATAGATATCAGAAATGTTGATGTAGAGTCTCTCCTCGTTTCGATTGAAGGGCAGGATAGCACAAAAACCTTTGAGTTGAGTAATACTTCTTTAGTACGAGAGGGAGTATATAATGCCGAAGGTACTCAAGATAATGTAGTAATGCCAAAAAAGAATGGTGGAAAAAATTATCTGTTAGACGCAACTTTCGGGATTGAAATTCCTCCTAGAACAATAAAAATTTCTCCAAAGATAAAAGGATATCAGTGTGAGGTTTCGAGTACTATGACGCAGATTGGAGAGTGTTAAGTAAGTTATTTAAACTATTTCTTCGTCTGTAAAATATAAAGTGGTGATAAAATGAGATCTAAGCTAGCACAAGTCTGGGTGGAAACTGTAATCTACACATTAATTGCCCTTATTTTAATTGGAACGGTTCTAGCTTTTGCTAAACCAAAGATTGAGCAGCTTCAGGATAAAGCGCTAATAGAACAGTCCTTAGAAATAATGGATAGTATAAACAGTAATGTTCTGAATGTTGTCCAGGGTGGACCGGGAAATAAGAGAGTAATTGATATTGGACTAAAAAAAGGATCTATAACCATTGACGGACCTAGTAAAATGGTTTACTTTAAACTAGAAGGTACGAGAAGTATGTATAGCGAGCCCGGAGCAGCAGTTATGGTTGGTGATGTGAATGTTACAACAATAAAAAAAGCAGGAAATTATGATGTTACTCTTACAGATAGTTATCCAAATTATGAAATAATGTATAATGGAAATCCCGCGGGAGTTAAAACTGTAACAAAAGCCCCAAATCCATACAAATTTGTAATACTAAATAATGGTACAGATCCAACTACCGGACTCTTACAAATAAATTTTGAAATAATCTAAAATGTTTGGTAAAAAACAAGTAGAATCATCGAAGAATAATATACAATCTTACCCTAAGGTAGAGATAGATTTTGTTCCGAAAAATCCTCCTATCCCGAGGTCCACAGATAAAACACAGATAAATGTTAGATATAGCCTAATATCTCCATTTGCTTTTGCACATATTTACTGGAATCCTAAAATAATGGAAGTTGTTTATGAAGTTGAAGAGCCTATTCTTAATGAAAAAGAGAAACAGTACAAAGAAGAACTTTCTGCAGCTATGAAAGATTTAGTTAACTATGATGTTGTTGTAAACAAAAGTGAGGATGAAATGGAAGCGTATATTGATAGAATGTTCAAAATTTTGGCTGTTGAACTGGGTATGGATATGGATTATGAAAGTTATAAAAAAATTTACTACTACCTCGCAAGAGACTTTATTGGGTTTAATGAAGTTGATCCTTTATTACGAGATTACTTTATTGAGGATATAGAATGTAATGGTGCCGATACTCCAATATATATGGTGCATAGAATTTTTAGAAATCTAAAAAGTAATATTTCATTTAAAGATCCTGAAAAGTTAGCAAGTTTTGTAGAAAAGTTAGCGCAGAGGTGTGGAAAGTATATCTCTTATGCACAGCCAATCCTTGACGGAAGTCTACCTGACGGTTCCAGAGTTAATGCTACATATACAAAAGATATTACTTCTAGGGGCCCAACATTTACAATAAGAAAGTTCACAAAAACTCCGTGGACACCATTACAACTAGTTTCATTCAAAACACTAAGTCCAGAAATGTTAGCTTACTTATGGATGATGGTTGAGAATAGAATGAATGTTTTAATCGCAGGTGGAACAGGTTCTGGAAAAACAACACTTCTAAATGCTTTTGCATTTTTCATTCCTCCAGAAGCAAGAGTTGTTAGTATTGAAGACACGCGAGAGTTAAATCTACCTCGAGAAAACTGGCTCCCAAGCGTAGTTAGAAATCCTACAGGGACAGAAAAAACTGGTGAGATTGATTTGTTTGCACTTCTAAAGAGTTCATTCAGACAGATACCAGATTATGTTATTGTAGGTGAAGTTAGGGGGGCAGAAGCTTCTGTTCTTTTCCAGGGTATGGCTTCAGGACATCCATCTATCTCAACGATTCATGCAGATTCTGTTGATACTGTTATTAAAAGATTAGAAACTCCCCCTATTGAATTATCTCCAACTTTACTAAATGTTCTTGATTGTGTTTGTGTAATGACTCATGCAATTGTAAAAAATCAGGAAACAAGAAAACTAAAAGAAATTGTAGAGATAATTAATGTAACCCCGGATGGAATCGCATTAACTAATACTCCTTTTGTTTGGAATCCTGGAGACGACCAGTTTTATTTCAAGAGAGATAGTAAAATTTTCGAAAAGATTTCTAAAAGATACGGAAAATCAATGGAAGACATTTATTCTGAGTTTAATAGGAAAGTAAAATTACTGAATATGCTTGTGCAACAAAAAACTTTCGGGTTTGAAGAAGTTCAAGCCATTGTTAATGAATACTATAAAGATCCTAAAGCTGTTCTAAGTAGGTACGGGATTGCTTAATTATTCTAACCACTTTCTTCCCTTATTGAGTGTTGTATGAAAACCAAGTCCATTATATACTGCTAAAGCAACAGCGTGTCTTAAGCTACCAAAATAGTTTCTCTTAAATCTAGCATGGAGTAAAGGACTTCCAGATTTTATCCCCTGTTCTATAGAATCCCTAAGTGTTTCGGGTGAAGAAATATCAGGCATTGGAATAACACTATAGCTGCTCCCAACTTCTCCTGCCGAGTGTCCATCTGATCCTATTGTTGCTCCAATATCTAAAGTTCTTTTTCTTAGACGATAGTAGAAATCAAGGGCTTCTTCATTTGATCCCTGAGAAGATTGGCTGTTCCATATCTCAATTCCATCACAATTTTCAATAATAGACTCTCTCCCTTTAGTACTTCGAATGTTTCTAAAGAGCCCACCAAGCCTAGAGAAGGGATGAGGAATAACAGTAACTGCCTCTAAATCTTTTGCTGCTTCAAAAACTCCAAGAGGAGTTTGGTTATCTGGAACTCGTGACTTATAAGGTGTTGCTAAAAGAAGTATATCTCCTTCATTTGAAAAAACTTCCTGGCCGTTAATTATTAAGATTTGTCTGTCTGTTTCAATATCTGAAAAGTAACCTGCAGGAATTGTTACTAAAGCCCCTCTCCTAAGGTCTTCTACCTTACAATTTAGACTACCTTGAATTGTATCTATGGCTTCGTAAAACCTATAGTCTCCAGCATTTGCAAGAACAAGGCCAACGGTTTTTCCGGGCATATTCCAGAGGGCGTTTTCTAGCGCAGAGTGAACAACTGCGGGAGTCATTCTACTACCTGTTCTAAAATGAGTGTGAGCATCAAAAGCCATAAGTTCTTGATTCATGGAAACTCTGAAGAAAATTTGTTTATAAACCTTACCCTACAAAATCTTTAATAACACATTCTTCCTCTTTAAAATATGGCAAAAGTAGGTGATATTGAATTTCTTAGCCAGGCAGTTAATAGTCTGGATCAAGGACTTTCTAAATTAGAAGAAGCTTATAATAAAAAAGATTATGACTTGTTCAATAAATCAAAAAAGTTTATTTTAGAAATGGAATCTAAAATTCAGGAGGTTGCAAATGAACAGTGAATTCCTTGAATTAAAAAAAGTTGTGACAAATCAGAAAAAAATAATAAGAGAACTTCTAAATGTTTCAAAAAGCAGTAAAAAAGCTGAAAGCAAAGAAGAAAAACAAATGTTTGACTCACAGATTGCTTCTCTTAAAAAAAATCTTTCACAACTGAGTGTAGAAGCTGCAGGGGCAATGTCTAAAATTTCTATGATTCCTCCATTACCTGTAATAAAAACAACAATAAAAGAAGAAGTTAAGAAAGAGATTCCAAAAAAACAAGAGAAAAACTTTGTTTCAAAAATGCTTGATAAAAAAAGTGAAAATAAGATTAAAACGTCTGAGTTTGAAAGAGAAACTATTAAACGGATAAAGGGGAAAGAAGCTGTTCTTGGGACTAAGGCAGAAAAGAAAGCAAGTAAGTACGTTCAGCTCTCGAATAAATATTTTGGAGAGTAAAGTATGAAGTTAATTAAAGAAGGTAAATTTGACGGACTAAAGAGGGATTTGATAAAGTCAAATCTACAATATTTGCCTAAGAGCTATGTTTCCCTTATGTTTTTTACAACAATTATTGCAGCAGTTATTTCTGTTTTTATATTCATATTTTTGATTTTCTTCCAACTAAGTGTAACTATTCCTTTTGTTAGTATTGCGCAAGAGTCTATACTTACTAGAATTGGAAAATTCTTCTGGGTATTAGCACTTATCCCGCTAGCTACTTTTTTTATGATGTATCTTTATCCTTCTGTAGAGAAAAAATCAATTGAAGGAAGAATAAATCAGGAACTTCCTTTTGCAGCAATTAATATGGCGGCTATTGCGGGATCTATGCTTGATCCAACAAAGATATTTGAGATAATTATTTCCACAAAGGAGTATCCTTACTTAGAAAAAGAATTTACGAAGTTAATTAATGAAACAAATGTTCTTGGATACGATTTAGTTACTGCTTTGAGAAACAGGGCTTTTAACAGCCCGAGTAAAAAACTTGCAGAGTTATTTAATGGTTTAGCTACAACAATAAACTCGGGAGGAGATTTAGTTGAGTTTTTTAATAAAAGATCGCAGACGCTGTTATTTGATTATAGACTTGAGAGAGAGAAATATACTCGAAGTGCAGAAACATTCATGGATATTTACATTAGTGTTGTAATTGCTGCACCTATGATACTTATGCTTCTCTTAATGATGATGAAAATTTCGGGTTTAGGTGTAAGTTTGAGTACAAATGCTATTACTCTAATTATGGTCTTAGGTGTTTCTATAGTAAATGTAGCATTCATAACATTCCTACACTTAAAACAACCTGCAGAATAAAATGGAAATTCAAAGAATACACTGGATTGGAATTGCTGTCGGATTAGGAGTAATGCTCTTCTCTTTAATCTTTATGGGTCAGAGTATCTTTTTTTTAATTTTAGGGGTTGGAATAATTATTGCAGCATTTCCCTTTGTTTTCTCTATGATAGCAGAGGGAAGAGCAAGTGCCGAAAAAGAAGATATGTTTTTGGAATTCTCAAGAAATCTTGTTGAGAGTGTTAAGGCAGGACTTCCTATAAGCAAGAGTATTCTTAATGTTAAAGACAAACCGTACGGAAGTTTGACACCACATGTTCAAAAACTTGCCAATCAGATCCAACTTGGAATTCCCTTAAATGTTGCCTTACAAACTTTCTCTAGAGAGGTTAATACTAAAACTATCTCTCGTGCACTAACACTTATCGGCCAGGCTGAAAGGGCCGGTGGAGACATTGGAGAAATTTTAGAAGCTGTTGCCGGAGCGGTTAGCATGTCTGACAAGCTTAAGAAAGAAAGAAAAGCTGCAATTTCTACGCTAGTTGTTCAGGGTTATATTATCTTTTTTGTGTTTCTAATAATTATCTTAGTCATGCAGTTCAAGATTCTGCCTATGGTGCAGGGAATTGCAAATGTGGGAACAATCGGAAGTGTTGGGACAACTGGGGCGGGAGCTGCAACAGATACGGGAGATATCTCAGGTGCTTTTTTCTATCTTCTACTAATTCAGGGCTTCTTTAGTGGTTTAACTATTGGAAAACTTGCAGAGGGTAGTGTAAAAGCCGGGATTAAGCACTCATTTGCCTTAATGATGGCTGCGTTCTTAGTTTCCTCAGTAGCTAAGATAGTAGTTGGTTGAGAAAGACCTAAAAATAAGTATTTTAAGGCTTAATAGCTCTCTTTTTCTGCAAAAAGACTTTTCAAAAAGCTTATATATAGTAGTCGAACATATATATTATGATGATAATTAGAACTGCTACAAAGAAGGACATCCCTGAACTTACGGTACTATTCACAGAATTACTAAAACAACATCAGACTTACCCAAACTACCCCCAATTACATAAAAATCTTGCAAGTAGGATGAATTCTTTTGTAAAAAAGGAAATGGCAAAGAGCAGGACAAAATTTTTCATTGCAGAAGTTGATAAAAAAGTTATTGGGTTTATGATTGCTTATACACTGAAAAGACCGGCAATGTATCAGTCAAGAAGATTTGGATGGATAGAGGGGATTGTGGCTAAAGAGTATAGAAGAAAAGGTATTGGAGAATCACTCACAAAGGAAGCCTTAAAATGGCTAAAAAAGAAGGGCGTAAAAAGAGTTGAGTTAGAGGTGAATGTAAAAAACGAGAAAGGTATTAATGCTTGGGTGAAGTATGGGTTTAAGGAGTACGAAATGATTCTGTACAAATCCCTAGAGTAAACAAATTAATAAACACGTTTATCTATTTTAGACTATGAATAAGAGGGGTTCACATGTTGGTATTATTTTATCTTTTGTAATTTTTGCTACATTTCTAATTTTTATTTATACAACCCTTCAACCTACACTAAAAACTGGAAGAGAGAAGCAAGTAATTCTAGATCACATAAAACAAGTAACTATGGACGAAATTACTGGAAATCTTACAATAGTTAGCGTAAGACTTAATCAAGCCGATCCCACAGTTCCACCAAATTCTTGTTTTAGTTTAGCAGATATCCAGGAAGTTTCCCGGCAAGAGGGAAGTATTGTGAAAGATGTTAATGGAAACATTATTTCTTCAAAAAGAAACGCTGGAGTCATAAGTGCGGCTTGGAATGGCCAGGCAGGAGAATTTTTTAGGATAATCTATTCTGAACAGAATTTCACAGAAAAAAAGCTTACAACTCCAACTTGTTATAATTTAAATTCTGCTCCTTCGGGATTTTACACTTTAAATGTGAATAGAGACGAACAAATACTTGCAACCAAGATTAATATGATGTTAGTCGACTACGGAGGAAAACACGAATTATTAAGAGAAAAGTTTAGTGTTCCGGCAGATAGTGACTTTGCTATAAGTACCACAATGGGGGGAGTTTTTCTTGGAGGAGAGCCTCCTGCTTCTAGTGTTAATGTCTTTTCAGAGGATATTGTATTTCAGTACGTTAATAACACTGCAGATGTAACTACGGGTAAAATAAGAGTAAGCGTGTGGTAAAGATTATAAAGGATTTTTTCATATATTCACTATGATAAAGAGGGCAAATAAACGAGGTTGGATAAGAATTGTTGAGGCGTTTATTGCTGTTTTACTTGTTACTGGTGTTCTTTTAATTTTAATTAATCAGGGATATTTAGGTAAGGGTAAAAGTGATTATTCTGCAAAAATTTATGATGCTCAAATCGCGGTGCTTAGAGAGATTCAAATTGATTCTACACTAAGAGCAGAGATCTTGAATGTTAATCCAATACCTGTTAGCTCCGATCAAACAGGTTTATTTCCAGTTAATGTACTAAAAAAAATAAATGATCGTATTACAGAGTATCAGTATCTTAATTGTACTGCATCAATTTGTGGACTAGATAAAATCTGTCCGCAACCAGACACAACAAACAAAGAGAAAGATGTTTACGCTCAGGGTGTTGCAATTTCTGCAGAACCAAACTTGCCAGAGTTTTCTCCAAGACAGTTGAAATTATTCTGTTGGACAAAGTAGAATGGTTAATAAAAAATTCAAATTTCTAGAGCATACTGCAGACGTAAAGTTTCAGGCATTCGGAAAAACAATTGAGCAAGTTTTTGTTAATTCCGCTCTAGCGGAAAAAGAAACTATTTGCGGGAAGAAAAAAATACTTTCTAAGATAAAAAAGGAAATAAAAGTTACGGGCAAAGACAACGAATCTCTTTTATATAATTTTCTTGAACAGTTTTTGTATCTTTTAGACGCAGAAGACTTTTTATTAAACAAGATTAAGGCAATAAAGATTGTGAATGGAAAGCTAAAGGCTACTTGTTTAGGGGATTCTGCTAAAAAGTACAAGTTTAGAAACTCTGTAAAGGCTGTAACATATAATGAAATGTTTGTAAAAAAAGATAAAAACCCGTGGATTTCACAGGTAGTTCTAGATGTTTAAGAATAATAAACTATAAAAAGAAAAAAAAGTATCTGATTAGTATGAAAATATCTGTTAAAATAAAATTTGGTGCTGAAAGAAACAAGTTTGAGAGTTTTGGTGGGGGTAGATACTTAGTTTATATGATCTACAAAAAAGAAGATGATTCTGCAATGCCTTATCTTGTCCACGTCCTGTCTAAGGAAGTTGGAGCAGATCCTAAACACCTAAGATATCTTGGGAAGAAAGGTTCTGGAGATTTTGAAGAGCATATGTTTGAAATTTAAAATGGGCGTAATGCACGAATTTAGAGACTTTCTTAAAGAGTATAAAGTAGTTGGGCTAGCTATTGCTTTTATTATGGGTCTTGCAGCAACAACTCTTGTTCAATCTTTAGTGAATAATATTATCATGCCGCTAGTTACTCCATTTGTTCCTTCGGGGGGTTGGGCAGCAGCCACATTTAAGATGGGTCCTATAGTAATTGGATGGGGATCTTTCTTGGGTGCTTTAATTAATTTTATAATCTTAGCGTTTGTTGTTTTTGCAGTAGCTAAGTTTGTTCTTAAAGAAGAAAAGGTTACTAAAAAGTAAGAGAGCCAGTAATTATAAAAATCACTAATTCTTTTAGAAACAATGGTAGAAATAAATAAAATTGGAAAAAATATTTACGAGATTCCAAAAACTGGAAGTATGAAAGTTCCCGGGCTAGTTTACGCTTCTGAAACTCTAATTGAAGCAATGAAACAGGATAAAACATTAGAACAAGTAAAGAATGTTGCATGCTTACCCGGGATTTTACAAGCATCTATTGCTGTTGCAGACGCACATCAGGGATATGGGTTTAGTATAGGGGGGGTTGCTGCTTTTGATTTAGACAAAGGAATTATCTCTCCAGGGGGAGTCGGTTATGATATTAATTGCTCGGTAAGATTGTTAAAAACAAATCTTAAGAAGAAAGGTTTTCTTGAGAAAAAGAAAGAAGTTGTTGAGGCTCTTTTCAGGAAGGTGCCCTCTGGAGTTGGAAGAGGAAGTAAATTTCAGATTACAAGAAAAGAATTAGATAAATTACTTGAAGGCGGAGCGAAGTATATTGTCCAGAAAGGTTTTGGTGTTGATGAAGATTTTTTACACACAGAAGAAAACGGAGCAATACCCGGAGCAAATCCTGAGAAAGTTTCAGAGCATGCAGTAAAAAGAGGAATCGGACAAGTTGGAACTCTTGGAGCAGGGAATCATTTTTTAGAAGTTCAGTTTGTTGATGAAATTTTTGATGATGAAGTTGCAAAAACATTTGGTTTAGAAAAAGATCAGGTAACAATTATGGTTCACTGTGGTTCACGGGGTTTGGGACACCAAGTTGCTTCTGATTATATTAAAAAAATGGAAGAAGAGTATGGTTTCGCGGGTTTGCCAGATAGAGAATTAATCAATGCTCCAATAAATAGTAAATTAGGGAGAGAGTATTATGCTGCAATGGCTTGTGCAGCCAATTTTGCTTTTGCAAATAAACAACTAATTACGCACTGGATCAGAGAAGAGTTGAAGTATATTTTTCCGGAGATTAAAGTTGATGTGGTATATGATGTCTGCCACAACATTGCAAAATTTGAGGAGCACGAAATTAATGGAAAGAAAATGAAAGTTTGTGTTCATAGAAAGGGTGCAACTAGAAGTTTTGGTCCGGGAAGAAAAGAAATTCCCGAAGACTATCGAAAAGTTCGACAGCCAGTTATTATCCCGGGAAGTATGGGAACAGCATCTTATGTTTTAGTGGGTACAAAAAAAGCAGAAGAGTTAACTTTTGGGAGTACTGTCCATGGAGCAGGAAGACTTTCTTCAAGAACAAAAGCTTTAAGAGATTTAAGAGGAGAAAAGATAAAAAAGTCTCTTAATGAGCAAGGAATCGAAGTTAAGACAATGGACATAAAGGCCCTTGCTGAAGAAGCCCCACAAGCATACAAAGATATTGAAGAAGTTGTCCGAGTTGTGGATGAATTAGGAATAAGTAAGAAAGTTGCTAGGCTAAAACCTCTTGGGGTCATTAAAGGTTAATTTTATAAAATAGATTCTCCTTAGAAAATAAAGATGGTGAGATTCAAAGTTTTTGGATTACTAATTTTAGCTCTAATGGTAGGAGTTCTTGTAATGACTAGTTTTGCTCTTGGTGCTACAACTCAAACATTTCAGTGTTGTGGAAACGTAGAAAATTGCTGTTCATCTAATACTTTCAACACAGGATTAACCTGTCAAGCAAATAGGTGCAAGCCCGTAGCTCTACCCCAAGAGCCATCAAACTATAATTGTTGGATTAGTTCTGCAAATCAGTGTTCAGGAGCAAATACAATAATGAATCTTTCTGGAACTACAAATGCTCACGGATATTTGGTTTCAAATAGTGCTGGTGCGGGATATAAACTATGCTGTAATTTTCCGGGAGGAAGTTCCTCTCTACATACATGTGATGGAACAAAAAGCAATGCTGTAATGTATCTAAGTACTACTGGAAATGCTCATGCTGAAGAAGTGAAATATGATACTCGATGCACAGTAAATCCTATTGCAACAATAATGACTTGTTCTTCTCATACAACTCAACTTGAATGTGCTAAATATGGATGTACTTGGAATGGTGGTTTTTTTGGCTGGGGCTCTTCTTGTTCAGGAACAGCAAGCGCTTGTAGTTCAGTGACTAACGACACAGTATGCCAATCAAGAAATGATTGTAGACTAACTCTAATCCCGGGTACACAGGTTTATTCAAATGCTGTGTGTTTTTCAAAAGGGATGAAATGTATTGGTGTGAACAGTCCGTCAATGACGAGCTGTGATGAAACACCTCTTTCAGGGACTGTTTATAACATTGAAGTTGCTTCAATTTCTTCAGAAACAAATGCCCATATTGGAAACTTCTCAGATTATCCTGTTAAAATTTGTTGTTCTGAATTCTGTGAAATGTATAAACAGAATAGTTCTTGTTGGTCTGAACCTAGTCTGAAATGTACTTGGTGGCCTCCCGGAACAGCGACTATCGCAGAAGGGGCAGGGTGCTGTGATGAGGGAAGTAAATGGAAGGAAAGCACCCATACCTGTTCAAGTACTGGTGGAGAATGTTATTTAATTTGGGACTTATTAAATCAAAAAGAAGGGCAGAGTACTTTTAATTCGACAAATCCGGATTTAAAACCATGGGATTTCTATTGTGCAAAGTTAAATCCTGGAATTAACTACGGAGAAAAGAATACTGTTCAAAGATATTAATTAAGATAGGAATCTTCGGGGTTTTCATCCTGTCCCATAGAAAGGTTATACATATTTCCCGGGAATCTAGCAAAATTACCATAACTTGCAGCAGCAAACATAAGATCTAAAGGGGAGTAAGAAACTGCTGTGCTAGAGGGGTTAAACACTTCATAATCAAAGGAAGAGTCTGCATCTGCACCATCAACTAATCCTTCAGAAAGTTCGTGAACAATGGTGTGGTCCGAAGATGAAGGAGAAACTGAAGCATACGCTGATTGAGTTAAACTTGTTTGGGTGTCAACTATAGAATCGTTGCTTCCAAAGTCGCTGCTATCAAAAAAGAAAGCGAATTTACCTGTAGGAGGCATTCCCCCAGGGTAATTCTGTTCATAAGTGATATCTGAATCATCAAATGTCCATTCTCCTTGAACAAATTGAGATAATTTTTCCTTAATAACGCCCGCCACGTAATCTATCTTAGATTGGTCCACTGGCTGACCAGTATTAACATCATTTCTGTAAATAACAAATGAAGGTTTTTGTCCCCATCTCACAGATGGACTTGCATAAGGATTTGGCCCGCCATCGCCCCAGAAAGTGGTTTTAAGATAGGCTACTTTGTCCTGGGGAAATAATTTGTAAGCTGGAGCATCAACCCTATTCTCCAGAGTTGCGTGACTTGCATCAACATTTAGATTTCCTGCTTGGCTTCCAATATATCTATTTTGTAAGTCTTTAAATGAAACCCAGTATTTTCCCCCATCAACACCATCTATGCAACAATTCCCGTTAGAATCTGTAGTGCAGTTCTGTCCATTATCCAATGAAGCAGTTACTCCTGGAATTTTATTAAAATCTGAACCTTGGTAAAATGAACTTACCCCAAAACAAACGTTAAAGGGTTGTGTAGTATCATCGTCACCAGAATCGTCGTCGACTTGTGTGTCATCGTCTACTTGAGTATCATCGTCAATTGGTGGAGTTGTATCATCATCTACTTGTGTATCATCATCTGCTTGATCGTCGTCTTGCTGAGTTGTATCGTCATCTGCGGGTTGTTCGTATCCTCCCCCGTTTCCTCCTCCTGAACCTCCACTTGAACATCCAGTTAAACCGAGTGCGGGATTTAATGAGCATAATGTTATAAGGGCGATTGCTGCTGCTTTGCTTAATCCTTGTGGAACTCTAAATCCTGTTTGAGGGTCAACAACTGCGTCTATGCTTCTTGGTTTTACTCTTCTTCCAGGTCTTACTCCAGAAGCATGATACATTTTTAGAGGTCTAGCTCCCCTTACATTCAATCTTCCAGGAGATAGACTTCTTCCTACCCTAAGCCTATTTTTAGTCATATATTTCATATTTTTTCTATGTCTCAAGACTTTAAATATCTTTCTTTTTGTAACCCCCCAATAGTAGTTGTTATTTAAAAGTATGAAAGGTTTTCAAAAGAGTAAGAGGATAAAAGAGGTTGTAAAAACCTGGAGAAAAGGTTTAAATATATTCGATGGCGTTTATAAATATGAAAAAAGTGGTGAAAGGATTTTTCTTATTTTTAATTTTATTAGTTGGGGTTTCTTATACTATTTCTGCAGTGAGTCAGTGTGCTGACGGAAGACATGGTGTAGAAATTGATGGAAGCTGTTATTACTGCGGTAATACTGATGACGGGGTTTGCCCAAGTTTTTACGGGGCACCATGTTCTCCAGAACAAATTACCCAGGATTCTGACTGTGGAAGTCAAGAGAGTGGAATTGCTTACTGGTACTCTTTCTATGATGAAAATTTAGATGGTGTAGTAATTACTGAAAAAGATGTTCAGTTCGATTCGGGGCAAGAAATAATTTATGAGGTGGTGGAATCAACAGATATTCACACAGATGATTCTATAACCTTTAAAGTAAAGAGAACAGGTGTTCTTGGAGATACTCTAGTTACTTCCAGTGTATCAACAGCAACAGAGGATGGTTGGGCTTATGCTGAATGGATTGTAGACAAATATGCCTTCTCGAGTGGTGGAGGAAATGTAGGAGATTCTGCAGATTTTTACTTTCAAGCAACAAAACAAGGATTAGATATTCAGAGTGATAATCTAAAACTAACTATTGTTTCGGGAGAAACATGTACACAAGTTCAAACTTGTAATGATTATACCGACGAAATTACTTGCGGAGCAGTTGAAGACTCTGATGGAAACATTAATCTTAATGGGGATTTTTGCAATAAGTTTTATACAGAAGCCAATATTGAAGAACCGCCGGGATGTTTTGGGATAGAGTATTATTTCTGTTTATGGAATGGAACAGGATGTAATTTAAGAGATCTTTTTGTACCTAATGATGTAACTGCTACTTGCACAGAAAGAAATTGTGATTATATTGAGAGTGGGATTGAGGGAAGTTGTGACAGTCAGGAAACGGTTACAGTAACATATAACCCTATAGGGGGAGTGAGCACAAATTGTCCAGTCAAAAACAGAACATATACCTGTCCGTCGCTAGTTGCTCTACCTTTCTTTACTACATTAAACTTAGTAATTGCTGTTATTGTTATTGCTGGAATTTATTTTTATTCAGTCTCAAGAAAAAAGAAGAGAAGATAGGATGAAACAAAAAATACTTTTTGGAATTTTATTTACTGTAGCTTTTCTTAGTTTTACCTCGGCTAGCTTTAGTCTCGGGACTCCAGCGTACCAGATAGAAAAGTCTTATGCTCCAGGAGATAGTTTAAGAGGGTGGATTAACCTTAAACTAGATTCAGAAACAAATGGTGTTGTTTCAGACACAAAAGGAAACTCAGTTTATCTTCTAGATTTAATAAAAAATTCTTCTTCTGCTGTGAATTACTCTTGTTCTCCCTCAAAATGTATGAAAGATTATGCTGCATCAAATGCACAAGCATCAAAAACAATTAATGCTGTAGAAAATCAAGTAATTCTTGTTGGGGCTAAGATCGAGGGAAACCTTTCTATTGATGGGGTAACGGCTATGAATCTAACAATACAGAGTGATGCTCAGGCTAATTGTAGAAATCAGTTAATTGTAGATATGTTAGATGATAATTCCGCAGATATTGTTAATCTAAAACCTTCTGCTAGTGCCTGCAGTTCCACAAAAACATACGGATGTTATGATACAACAAAAGCAAATGCCGAAGCAAAACTCTACGGGACTCCTTACTGCCAGAAAGTTCATTTAAACCCTGCTCCGGCTCACGAACTCGGGGCATTAGTTTCTAGGATTGGAAGTGAAAAAAGTCTAAGAATGTTACTATTCAGCTTAGGAAATGCTACAGTACCTTCACAAAAACTAGTTGAGTGTAACTTAGAGAAAAAACTCCCACATGATTATGCAGAAGAATTTTGTGTAACTTCGGGGTATTCTATAGATAAAGAAGGGGACTATTTTGTTTGTATTATGTCTGATGATGGTTCTGTAGAAGATAAGATAAAAGCTTATCAGGATTTAACGAATGGGTGTGGTTTCTCTGGAAATCCTATAGATAACCCCCAACAAACATTCTCATACTCTCTCTTTGCGCAGAGTAAAAAGTATGATATTCCTGGGGCTGTGAGCCTAGGAGAAGAAAAATATTCTCAGTGGAGTCTTGGTCCTTTGTATAATGATTATCTGAAGAAGAAATATGGGAATATGGATTGTACAAATGGGTGTATCCTCCCCGTAAGGATAATCGCTAACTCTGCACAAAAAATTACTGTAAAAGATTTGAAACTAACTTATTCAACGATTGGATTTGGGCAGCAAACAAAAGCAGAGCTTTATGATTTAGTTGAAAGCCCGGTGACAATAACAACACCTGATTTTCAGAAGATTTCTGTAGATAGTGGGAAGTTTTTAGTTTCTAGTGTTTTCGGCCAGGAAACTGTGACACTTTCTCTGAATGGGAATTCCTTATTTTCAGACACAGTAACAATAAAAGAAGTTCCAACTCCAGTTAGCATCACGCCAACAGTTGTGCCTGCAGCAGTTCCAACAGACTTTATTGTGTTTGTTTCTCCCCCAACAAATATTACGGGATATCAGTGGGATTTTGGTGATGGTAAAACAGAAGCCACAACATCGAATAGAGCAACACATAGTTATGCAAAGATAGGATCATTCATGCTAACAGTAAGTGCAACAAATGTTAACAATGAAAAGGGTTCAAAAAGTTTTAATATAACTGTTCAATCTCCAGAAGGGTTTGTAAATACCACTCTTAAAGAGAAGAAAGACAAAGTAGAAGAGATAAAAAATTCTATAAAAATCGGTTTCTCTCCTTTCGAACAAACAGCAATAACAGACACCATAGATGTCCCCTATTTAGAAAGCGAAATCCAGAGGATCCAGGTCGCTTATGCTAAAGCAGGGAATAATAGTGCAACATATGTTCAGCTGATGAGCGATTTAGTTAATTTAAAAGTTCCAGATGAAATTAGTGTAGGTAAAAGCGCAGAAGCAATATCTTTTTATCCAAATCAAGACTTAATTGATTTTAGTTTGTATAGTCAGGTTGAAACTTCTAGTCTAAATTATTCAGGAGAAGACTTTTCAAAATTAGTTTCGAAATGGAACCTTCAGAATCTAGACACATTAGTAACATACAAAGAAATTTTAGGCATGTACGGAGGAAATCCTGAAACACTAGTTAATTCGTTTGATATAGAACTTAAGAAGAAAACAGATTTTAGTTATTCGCCAATTCTTTTCATGGAAAATTTAGAAGGCATGAAATTCGGGGGAGAGTATAATCCGCGAAATCTTTCGGGATATATTTACTTCCCGCTTAAGGATAAAAGCACGAGATTTGTTTTTGTAACAACACAGAAAGATATTGATTTTACAAATGTTCCGTTATTTGTTGCACCTAATCTTGAAAACTTAGGTATTCAAGAAAAACCACAACCAAAGAACACAACTTCAATCTGGATTTGGTTTGCTATAGCTCTGGGGGGATTATTTGTAATCGTAATAGTTGTTTACTTTATTTTACAAAAATGGTACTCAACAAAATATGAAGAATTCTTATTCAAAGATAAAAACGAGTTCTATAATCTAGCTGCATTTATCGATAATGCAAAGAAGAGCGGACAGAACGAGTCTGAAATAGAAAGTAGGCTTAGAAAAGCGGGGTGGAAATCTGAACAGATTAAATTTGCTATGAAAAAGTATACTGGAAAAGAGACTGGAATGGTAAAGTTGCCCCTAACAGGTAAGACTTCTGCTAAGAAACCAGTAAGTTCACCCCCGCAAAGACCCAGAAGTTTACCGTCGGTAAACCCGAAGAAAGTATTTAGAAAATAAGAGAAAGCTTAATAAACTCATGAGAGCTAAGATAGTAAAATGGTAAGTCTAGCAAGATTTTTGAAAAAAATAGTTTCTGGTATGTTTAAGTCCAAAAAAGAAGTAAAACTTGGCTTTTACGGACCACCAAATGCAGGTAAAACAAGCCTAGCCAACAGAATTTGTAAAGATTTTACAGGTGAAGAAATTGGAAGTGTGAGTAAAATTCCGCACGAGACAAGAGAAGTTCAGTTTAAAGAAAAAGTAGAGATAAAGTATAAAGGAAAAAGTCTTACATTCAAAATTGTTGATACTCCGGGAATTGCAACAAAAATAGATTATGAAGAATTCTTACATTACAGAATGAAAAAAGGAGATGCAAAAAAGAGGGCGAAAGAAGCAACACAAGGAGTGATTGAAGCAATCAAGTGGCTTGATGATATGGATGTTGTTGTAGTTGTTTTAGATGCAACAGAGAACCCGTATAATCAAGTAAATATAACGATCATTGGAAACTTAGCTGCAAGAAAGATACCTGTATTGATTGTCGCAAATAAAATGGATTTGCGAAAAGCAGATATTAAAAAGATAGAGGCAGCATTCCCCGAGTATAAAACTCTAGGAATCAGTGCAAAAAGCGGTAAAAACTTAGAAGATTTTTATGAGGAAATATTTAAATTAGTTAAAAAACTATAATATTCATATAACAAAAGTGGTGACAAAATAAAATGGCAAAACATAGAACAATTGGAAAGATAAAAGGATTTTCTATTCACTTCCTACCTTATTCGGAAATAAAGGATTTATCTGGTAATGAGAGAATTAGAAAGATTCTGAATGTTGTTCTTGGAAATAGTATACTTGTATTACAAGGAAAATTAAGGGACGAAGAGGAAGCTAGGCTAATTGGAGATACAATGGCTATGATTGATCATCTAAAAGGTTTCAAAGGGATTGAACTAGCTGTAATTTCTGGAAATGAGAATCAGGGTTTCTTTAGTAAGATGAAAAGTGGGTTTGCAAATGCTCTTGCTGGCGGAGATTTAGGGGCAATAACAATAATTGGACCTGCAACAATTGTAAAAGAGATTAAGAGAAACCCGAAAAAGATAGAATTGCTTCTAACTGGGTAACTAAAAGTTTAAAATACCTTATTCTGTAGTTTTATTATACTAAAGAGCTATATCTAAAATGCCCCATCAATGCGTTCATTGTAAAAGAATATATCCTATTGGGAGTAAAGAGTTATTAGAAGGTTGTAGCAACTGTGGGGGGCACTTTTTCTTTTATATTAAGGATGAGCAGTTAGAACAGATAAAACAGAATCCGATAGAAATCCCTAGGGCGGAAGTTGATAATATTGAAAGAGATGTAAGAGAAATTGTTGGGGTAACAAATGAAGAAATACCGGTAGTACTGGATATAGAATCAGTTAGGGTTATGGGAGATGGTAAGTTTGAGATTGATTTAGTTAATCTTTTTGATAAAAAGCGACCTCTTGTTTACAAACTAGAGGAAGGGAAGTATGTTATTGATATTGCTTCTTCTTTAAAAAAAGCTAAGGAAGAGTATGATAAAAAGAAAGCAGCAGAGAAGACTAGTAAAGATTAATAAAGATATTTTGATTTCTTAGTTTATGAAAAAAGAGAGTATGGATTCTGTTCTAAAAGAAGTTTTGAAGAGAGTTGAGCCGCCAGAGCAAGAGATGAAAAGTATGAAGAGCTATCTGGATCAATTTATTCAGAGGTTTGAAAAGAGATGTGCACAACGTAAAATTAGAGCAGAAATTTTTATTGGGGGAAGTTTTGCAAAGAAGACAGTTATAAAAAAGAATAGTTATGATATTGATATTTTCTTGCGTTTTGATCCAGAGTATCTTAAGGAAAAAAGAGATATTTCAGAGTTAGCTAGAGAGATTCTTGATTTGAACCAGGAAAAGTATATGGATGTCAAGGGTTCGCGGAATTACTTCAGAATAAAAGTTGATGAAACATTCTCTTTAGAAATAATACCGGTAATTAAAGTAAAAAATCCTCAAGAATCTGAAAATATAACAGATCTTTCTTACTCTCATGTAAAATACATAAATAAGAAGATTAAAGATCAAAAGATGCTTGACGAGATAAAGATAGCTAAAGCGTTCTGTTATAGTTGTAATGCTTACGGAGCGGAGAGTTATATTAAGGGCTTCTCGGGCTATGCTTTGGAATTACTCATTTATCACTATAAAAGTTTTAGAAATTTTATTAAGGCCGTAGCTAAAACAAAGGATAAAGAAAAGCTAGTTATTGATATTGAAAGGTTTTACAAGAATAAATCTGAAGTAATGATGAATTTGAACACAGCCAAGTTACAAGCACCAATAATTCTGATAGATCCTACATACAAACAGAGAAATGTTTGTGCGGCACTCTCAGAAGAAACATTCAAACAGTTTAGGTATTCATGCAATCAATTCTTGAAAAATCCCTCGATTAAATGGTTTGAAGAACAAACCTTGGATTTAGAAAAAATCAAGAAAAATGCACTAACAAAAAAACAAGAGTTCTGTATTATCTTGTTAGAAACAGACCGGCAGGAAGGAGATATTGCTGGGACTAAACTTTTGAAATTCTACGAACACATGTATTTTGAAATTGATAAATACTTTCAGATTAAAGGCCGAGGGTTTGGATATGACGGAATGCATAAGTCCCAAGCATGGTTTGTTGTAAAATCTAGAAAAGAAATCGAACAGATAGGTCCTAGAGTAAAAGATAAAGAAAATGTTAAAGCATTCAAGAAAAGGCATAAAAAGGTTATTGTAAAAAAAGGAAGATTAGTTGCAAAAGATAAAATTAATTTTACTATTCAACAATTCTTTGAAAATTGGAAAGAGAAGAATTCTGGGAAAATACGTGAAATGGATATTACTGGTCTGAGGATTCTGTAAGTGGAGCCATTGCATAAGCTGCAGACATAAATACAATCCCCTCATAATCAGAAGCGTGTTCTGAAGCTCTAATCATTTGCCGGGTATTTGCATCTACTGAAAGAAGGTAGTTTCCTCTCTTGAAAGCACGTTCTCCAGCAAGGGTAGTGTTAAGTTCCTTCCAGCCTACAGTAAGTAGTTGTTCAATTCTAACTCGTTCGTGTGTCCCAAAACAATGTCTTAATGGGAGATGTTTATCGTCACTCATCTTTTATACCTCGCTCGTAAAGGGGTTTTCCCGTGAAAGGTTGTGTATAATTAATTGGAGTATATTCTGTTGGCCCTGGTTGCCAAACATCATTACCAGGCATCTTAAATCCCGCAGTAAGTTGAGTACAGTAAAATCCTTGCACCCTAGTTTTAGGTTGAAGAGTATCTTGACTCACTGAAATCCTAAGGTCTTCCCACCAAACTCTTTCTCTAAATGGATCTGGCCTTTCAAGACCAAGATCTTGGCATTTAACACCGTTTCTAGCAAGAAATTCTTCAGCAATATGCCCGGGGGTTATTGGGGCCCCAAGAACCATTTATTTAAGAGTATGAAAAAGAAGACTCATCTTAATCCCCCCTCACCGCGTAAGTGAATCCCCCAAAAGATCCAAAAGAAATAAGATCTCCGTTTGATAAAAAGTAAAGCTCCCGAGGATTTATTACTTGAGGTTTGTCCCATTCGCCCCATTTAGCAACAGAGGTTCCATGTGAAGAATGATCTATGATTGCTACTCCCTGCCCGGAAGGAAATACTTGAATATATGCGTGGTCTCTAGAAGCAGTTAAACATTCGGGGTCTTCTGCAACTAAGGGTATATCTGCATCGCGAAATCTTCCCACAGTTAAAAGGCTAGTCCCTTTTTCTCTAACTAATCTAGATAAATCAAAAGAAACTGCCCCGCTCATTCCTTTCGGAGGAGTATATTGTAAAATATGTCTTTTCATTTTGTCCCTTATTTCATTGCAACATCGAATAAATTTGCGAATGCTGTGCTGAAAAAATCTGAGTTTAGCCAGATAGCTGTTTCCTCGTCTCCTGGACTTTTTGTTAGATAGAATAAAACTTCTTTCTTGTCTATTATGAAGAATTTTGCATCAACATCAATCTTCTTAATCTTTAAACCAACTCTAGCTGAAACTTGTTTTATGTGTTCCTCATTTCCAGAAAGAGCAACTTTAACTTTAATGTTTGCTTTCTTTAATCTATCGATTGTTTGTTGAAAAATCTTTAGTTTGTAAGTAAAGTCTTCAACATTTGTACAGATTATTACTTCATCTTTAGCATTTTCTAGTGTTTCTTTAATGTGGTTAGTAATGTTTGACTTTCCTTTTATTGAAGCGTGAAGGTCTTCTCTCTTTACGGGTGCAATTCCTTCCTTGTAAAGCTCTTCTAGTTTTTCGTACTCGTTAGTATCTTTAATCTTACTTAGAGAGTCGATTCTCTCTTCAGCATCTTTGTGAACATTATTCTTCATTTTTTCTAGAATTATATGCGGTTTAACACCAAGATATTTTACTGGCTTTCCTAACTTGATTATTGCAAATCCTCTCTTCTCTAATCCTTCTAAAACATCGTAAGTTCTTGATCTTGGAACTCCAGAAACTTCTGCAATCTCTCCTGCACTCGCAACCCCTTTTCCAAGTAAAGCTAACCAGACTTTTGTCTCGTAAATATTCAAATCAAAGTAGTCTTTGATCTTATTAACTAGTTCTTGTTTTACTATCATCTTGTTATCCTCAAAAGTGTAACAACTAGCTAGTGATACACTTATTTATAAATGTTTCGGAGATGTTACTTTGATAAAGGGGCAACAAAACCTAGAATATTAGATAACTTAAAATTACTGCTAGGAGGATACCTGCAGAAATAAAAGGCATTGCAGGATAGAACTTTTTCTTTTCAGCAAGGAAGAGTAGACAAGATAGACCTACAAAAGCCCCGGCAATTGTAATTAAAGCCGGAATAAATCCGAGAGTTTTTAACATTACTCCTGCAGCGATTATCGGGAAAACAACATCTCCCCCGCCAAGAATTGCTACACTAACCTTAACTCTTTTCTTTTTTAACTGTGACTTAGATAATTTTTTTAGTTTCATTCTAATATCTCTTGGAATGTACGGGATAAAAAAACCAGAGAATATCTTCAGTTGATTCATCTGGTATTTTGCCATTTTTTGCATGATCCCGGAATGCCAGACTGCCCACATATCGTAAATTGATATTGCTACGAGAAGTATTAGTAATGTCCAGATATTAAGAAGGGGAACAAAAATAGCTGCAACCCCGGGATAGATGAATAATTCTGTTACATTATGAACGAAAAAGTTCCTTTGAAATATCTTAAGCAGAGCTAGAGGAATTGCAACGAAAAGGGCAATCCATGCAGCATAAGGAATTTTATTTCCTATAACCGAGTTAAAAGAAATGGCCATAGCAAGTACAACTACAATAAAGAACCAAATCTTGAGAATAATATCTGCTTTTGTTTTTGTGAGTAAGAAAATGATTAGAATAGCAATAACAAATGCTAGAAGTATAGATGGAAGCATTGTTAGGAAGTCTATATCTTGTTGAACCTCTGGAGTCTCCATTCCGTATGGAAGAGAAACTTTATTTGTTGAATTTGTAATTTGTCCGTCAACAATTTTTGTTGGGGAGTATTGGCTAACAACATATAAACCAATGAACTGCGTTAACAAAAACATTGCAAGAATTATTGCTGTAATCTTAGCGGTATGTTTCATAGATTAAAGAGGAGAAAGTTGTTTAAAAAGGTTAGGAGAAATTAATCAAACCAATCTAACATCTTCCAACCAAAGTTAGATCCGTCATATTGACAAACTTTCATATATCCTTGGGTTGAAGAAGCACGATGATAATAGATTGACCCTTCAGTGGTACCATCGCAAGTAAAAGGTGCAGCAGAATGAAGGTTTAAGTCTACAGAGTCTATCTTTAAAACACCATTAATAACTTCAACATTTCCATTGAAGTATCCAGCATTTCCAGTTCCGCTATCATCTTTTCCATAAACTCCCCCGTAACCACTTCCTAAGTAACCGGAGTAACCGTTAGAATTAACTCCCCCAACAGCACTGCTCGAACCACCAAGATAACCAGTATTTCCGTCTCTATTTCCATAAACCCCGTATGATCCCCCCAAAGAACCATAAGTATTCCCAGCATTGTTTGTACCTAAAACTGCTCCATTCCAGTCAGAAACATTAGCTTTAACATATAATTTATATCTTGACTGCGGATTTGCCCCAATTCCCACTGCACCAGCACCAAAGTAAATATCCACTGGATCTTGCATGATCTGATATCCTGAAACATACCTATTCCAGTATGTACTAGAACTTCCAACAGATTTACATTTCCATTGAGTGCCATTCCAGTAAAAAACATCTCCAGTATCACACCCTCCGGCAGGCATACCTAGCTCGCTTGGAGAGTGACCGGGATTTGGAACATACTCTCCGAAAGCATTAGTCATTCCACTAGCCCAATTACCATAAGCAGTTTGATGGGATGATCCTCCAAAATTAAATTGAGCGTTTAAAGCATAAACACTAACACTTCCAAGAACGATAATTAAAATTGCTAATAAACTATAAACTGCACGATTAGAAATTTCTATCTTCACCATCTTTAATTATAATATAGAAAAGAAGTATTTAAAGTTTTTTATCTACCTCAAACGAACAGTTTCTAAAGTCCTCGGAACATTTGTTTCTGTTCTAGAAAGTTTGTATAAAGCAGAAGCAAGATCTAAACATTTTGAAACTTCCCCGTGATTAACAATAATTCTTTTTGGTTTTGGTTTCATATTATTAAAGAATGAGATTATTTCGTTTCTTCCGGCGTGTGGAGAGAGGCCTTTCAAGAATTCAACTCTCATGTTAACTTCTATTTTTCTTTTCTGGCCTTCATCTTCTAGTTCAATAACTCTTTCTCCTTCCTGTAAGGCTCTTCCGGGAGAACCCTGGCCCTGATAACAACTTATGATCATTAAATTATTTGGATTTTCTGCAAAGTTCTTTAGATATTCAACTGAAGCTCCACCAACTAACATACCGGAAGTTGCAATAACAATACACGGCCCTCCTTCGATAACTTCTTTTCTTTCTGCAGGAGAACCAACTCTCTTGAAAATGTCTGATGTGAATGGATTATTATCCTGGAAAAATTGTGTTCTAACTTTCGAACTTAAAAAATCGGGGTATGCTGTATGAATAGCATTAATATCCCAGATCATACCATCAATGTACATTGGAATTTTTGGGAGTTCTCCTGTTCGCACTGCTTCTTCAACTCTAAGAACAGTTTCTTGTGAGTGACCGAGACCAAGTTCGGGAATTAAAACTTTTCCCCCCTTGTTTAAAGTATCTCTGACCATTTCCATAAACTTTGCTTCTGTTTCTTTTCTTGGAGGAAGAACATCTTCCTTTGCACCGTAAGTCGACTCTGTAATTATTGACTCTGCTCTCGGAAATACACAGATTGCAGGATCGAGAAGCCTAGTGTAAGAGTACTTGTAATCTCCAAGGTAAACCAGATTGTGCAGCCCATTACCAATGTTAAGATGAACTAAAGATCCTCCAAGACAGTGGCCAGAATTGTATAATGTTAGTCTAACATCTGGAGTCACGTCAGTGACTTCATTGTAATTTAAACAGATTGAATGTTTTACCATCTCGGTAACATCAGAAGAAGAGAAAAGTGGTTTTGAGGCTTGCTTGTAAGCAACCCCAATAAAATCTAAAGAAAGAAGAGCAGCAATATCTCGTGTTGGTTGAGTCATGTAACACGGACCTTTGTAACCCATTTTATATAAGTAAGGTAAAAGACCAACATGATCTAGGTGTGCGTGAGAAATAATAACAGCATCGATCTGATTTATATCAAACTCTGAAACATTGAAATAAGGGAATTTATCAGTTCCTTTTGAAGCAACATCTATTCCGCAATCCATTAAAATTTTTGAATTAGGTGTTTGCAAGAGTAAACACGATCTTCCTACTTGTCTTCCTGCTCCTAAGAAAGTTATTCTTACCCACTCTTCAATTTTTTCTGGATTCCAACCGGTGTAGATTTTTTCTCCAATTTTGTTTAAGAATTTTCTTCTGTAATTGTTATTTGCGTAAAGAACTTCTCTAACACTCTCGGTAATTCGTGATTTTATCGCGGGAGATCTCTGAACTTGTGGAGTCCACAATGTTTTTTGTCTAATATCATCTAGAATTGATCCTTGCTTACCTATAACTAAACCTGGTTTTTTTGCTTCAATAATCACAATGCTTCTATGAAGGTCGAAAATTATGTTTGTTAGTTCTGCTTCTTCCGGAATTGTCTCTCTAATTATTTTTTCAACAGTTTCTTGGTCTGGAAGAATTTTTGTATCTGCTCTTAATTCAACTCTTTTCTTTATCTCGTTAACAATTTCTTTTACTTTTGTTTCCCCCTCTTTGAAGAATCTCTCATTATCTGTGTAGATTACAATATTTGCACCTTCAAATCCTGCTTCTGTTATTCTACCACCAAGTTTATCGATTATAGTTTGAAGAATTTCAATCATTGTTTTTTAGAATTAGGGTTATTGGTCTTTGTATTCAGGAATGATTTCTTGAGTGACTACCTGTTTAATTCCTTCTTTAGTTAGTGTTACAATATCTATACCATTTCCAGAACCCATATCTCTTTGTGTTGAAGATTTAAGAGCTTCTTTTGCAAGTTCTACTCCTTCTTTAACAGTCATTCCTTTTTTATACTGCCTCTCAAATAAGCCAAGAACAAAAGGCATACCAGACCCTAGACTTGCTGTGTAATCCTCAACTTTTCCTAAGTATCCACCAGTAATTTCATACAGAGAAGCTTCCCCATTTTCGTCAAGACCGGCTAGAATAAATGCACTTTCAGAAACCTGAATATTTGAAAGAAGACTTGCAGCTGCTCTGACTGTTGGTCGTGATTTTGATCTTAATTCTTTAAGCTTTAACTCGGCTGTTAAAATTTGTGATACTTTCTGAGTTTCTGTTGCAGAACCGCATCCAGCAAAAACAAGATAATCGTTAAGGGTTCTTACCTTCTCGTTATCCTTTGAAAAGATTAAGGTACCTATTGAAGCCCTTCTATCTCCAGCCATTACAACTCCGTCTTTACAAACAATTCCAAGAATAGTTGTTCCTGTCTTAAGTGAAGTCTTTAACCCAGCGTCCATTTTTAAGAATCATCTAATAAAATATTAGAATTTAATAATAATCTAGGATTATTCAAGTTTATAAATTTTTTGGAGAAAGCTTATTTTCTCTTTTGAAGGATAAGCTCCGAGATAGTTACCTGTCCTTGCTGTAGACCTGTTTTTATCTCAGAATTAAATTTTACCTCGACATTATATCCTTCTTTAGGGGCCTGAATTTCGGGGTCATTTATTGGTCCGGCAAGCTTAAAGTAGGGCATTATTATCTTTCCTTCATCTTTTAGATAATTTTTGGCTTCTCTAAGAAAACGGGAGAGTAATTCCCCCCTGCTGCCCCCAAGCATTGTCCCAGAAACTTTAAACTTTTCAAAAGGATGATCTGAGAAGAAAGGGTGGTTAAAGACTATCAAATCAAATTTCTCTTTAATTCCTTCAAAAAGATCTCCTTTGATTACTTTAGATTTTTTTGCTAGATCAAAAATTTTAACATTTTCTTTTGCATTTTCTATAGCTGCATCAGAAATATCTGAGAAAACAATCTTATTTGCTCCAGACAAGCCTGCAACAATTCCCTGAATACCGGTTCCGCAGCCAATGTCTAGAAAAGATTTACCCCTATAAAGCCCGTTATTAAAAAAGAGCCATTTTGCTAGAATTAGAGAGGTCATCATTTCGGGCCTCATTGCATTTTTATGAACTGAAAATCCTCTTAAAATTAGATCGTCAGAGATTAAGATATCTCTTTTATATCCCTCGTGATTATGTGCGTTAAGTTGCTTCTCTATTTGCTTTTTTTGTTCTTCTGTTAAACTCATACTTCTACCAACTTCTTACCTTATTTTAAACTTCTTATACTTTGTAATCCCTACAAAAAGGTAACATTTAAATATTTCGAATCCTGTATATAAATGGTTAAAAAGCAAAAAATAATATTAACAAAATGACAAACTTAAGACAAAGGCTAAATTCATGGGCTGAAAGACGCCTAGGTAAATGGGCTGTTCAAGAAGTAAATCCCAAACAGCTTGTAGCAGGGGCATTAACTTTAGGATGTCTTGGAACTGCTTCTCCAGTAGTTGCTGCAGACGAACCAATCATAGTTGGGGGAAGAACTCCTGCCCAAACAACACTAAATGTTACAGCAGAGGACGAGCTTTATCACAATAGAGAAGGTGACACTCTTTCGCACTGGTTTTCACTAAACCAAGAAAATAGGGGTTCTTTAATTTTATACGTAGATGACAATCGCCCTATTGAAGGCCCGGCTACAACTCTTACAAAATTTTCTGGAAGGATTCCTTTCGCAAGAGGACCTTTAGTTGGTTCTGTAGATCCACTTGGACAGATACGTTCTCAAGGGGATCATGCTGAGGGTATTGACGCAAGAGCAACACTATACGGAGTAGCTACACTTGGTGGTGCTGTTGAGAGAGCAGTAATTGCTGCAGACGGAACTGAGAACTTTGTTAACCAGGGTTATGGACTTGCAAGAGTCGGACCTGTTGAATTTTCTGCAGCATTCTCAAACAGAAGTGATATTCCTACAAGAACTTCTGGAATAGGAACAGCGGGAATTTATTTACCTGTAGGCTTCTTCGTTGGTGGAGGAGTGGAAATGGACGGAGATAATAATGCTTCAGTAAGTTATGTTTTTGGAAGAGCTGTTGAAAAACCGGGACAGGGAACTGGTTTTAGATTAAGAGGGTTTCATAATGATGCTGGACTTAATACCTTAGAAGGGGTTTTTGCAATGGATTCCTTAATGGGCCCTGCAGGAATTGCTGCACCGATTAGAGAAGATAATGGTATGGCTCTTGATCATAGAGTATTTGAAAACTGGAATGATGCACACCCAAGAATGCCTGATAGAGGAAAAGGGCCAGTAGTTGCGAGGGCAACAAGTACTTGGAATCAACTAGCAAGCTCTGGTTCTGCTGATGTTCTAGGACAAATACCGGTTGGAGATTACTTAGTAGTACGAGTTGGCGGGAGTTACACCAATCAAACAGTACAAGGAACACCAAGAATACAAACACTTGGACCTAATGCGGGATTTGCAGTAAATAATGTTGCAGGTATGCTTGACTTTTATGGGTATGCTGGAGCAAATCAGAATCTTAGAAATGGAAGTAGAGATTTTAGATCTATCTTTGGTGTTTCTGGAAGATTCTAATTCTGTATTAATTCTAAAGTAACAACATATAGAAAGTTTTATAAATAATTCCTACAAGGTATGACCAAGTAGGATGAAAAACAAAATAAGCATTTCTGTTGATGAGGAAACTCTTGATAAGATAGACGAAACTATCTTAAAAAAAAGATTCAGAAATAGATCTCACGCATTTGAGTATGCACTAACTAAAGTTTTGGAGACTGAAGAATGAAAACACAAACAATACAAGATAGAATGTGTTTGTATATGTGTATAGGAAAAGTTCTTAATAGCATTCCGGGAGTAAACTTAAAAAATTATCAAATAGGTAATTCAGATGAATCAGAAGTAGTTTTTCATAATGAAGAACAAGAAAGATTAGGGTGGGCTTTTCATTTGTCGAGTGATTATGCAGTTGAGATAGAGAAAAAAAGAAGGGTTGGTTCACTATTTACATTAAAACCGGTTATTAGCTTAGAAGAAATTGCAAAGATTGTGGAGAAGGAGACTGGAATAAAGGGGAATATTTACTCAAGAGAGGAACAGAGCACCCCTGAAGAAGAAAATAATGAGAGAAGAGGATATGTTAAACAAAATTTGTATGTTCCTGAAAAACAAAGAAAAAAGAAAGAACCTATCCAGAGAGTAAGTTATATGAATAGCTTTGATACTAATTTTTATATTGGAGAGAGACTATTTAGAAAAATTCATGAGTTAGTAATTATTCGCGAAAGGGGAACCCCTTTGGGCATTCATCCTTCTTTTTTTGGATTGAATTCGGAGTTTATGTGGGAAGAATTCGCAAACTTATCAAGTAAATTAAACGAGGAAAGAAGATGACAAAAAACGGCAATATTGTAGTTTCTTCAAGATATAAAGTTGGAAGAAAGATAGGTCAAGGATGTTGGGGATCGGTGTATGAAGCGAGAGATGTTGATTTAGAGCAGAATGTTGCGGTTAAGGTTCTCGAGCCAACAGAAATTGCACAGAAGCAAATGAAAAAAAGGAACATTGACGAACTTCGTGCAGTAGCGAAAGAAGCAGGAAAACTTGAAGCGTGTTCTAATGTGGTACCAAGAAGACTTGAGTTTGATGATAATAGAACACCTTTTTTAGTAATGCCTGTTTATGAATCATTTTTATCTGATGAGTTAAGAGATGACTGGAATGTAAGACCTAAACTAAGTAAAGGGCTGACTCTTGAAAGAGTTTTAGGAATAGCTAAAGACGTTGCAAAAGGACTTTATGAGATGCACTCACAAATAGGCAGAGCACACGGAGATATAAAGGCAGATAATATCGCTGTGGATCCTCATAGAAAATGTTTACTAAATGATCTTGGAACTTCTACTTGTATAAACCTTCTTAATTTAGAGAAGGAAGGAAGTGGAGCAAGAGGATTTGTTTATACACGTGCACCAGAATGTTTTAGTGATGATACACCCCCAACAGCAAGATCAGATGTATGGGGCTTTGGCTCTTTGTTCTATAGAACACTAACTGGAGAGTATATCTTAGAAAGAGAGATTAATGAAAGCGGATCCCCTGAAGATTTTTTTGCTAAAAATTCATCTAGACAGATAGATCAGTTGATCAGAAAAAAGATAAGAAAAGCTCCAAGAAAGATGAGGGGTTTATTGAGAAGTACCCTAGCATATGATCCATACAAAAGACTTCATGACGGAAGTGAACTAGAAGATGCTGTTGAACATACAATAGATATTGCAACAAGTTCTAAATCTTTTTGGAGAAAAATGAAAACTGTGGGGGTGGCTGCTTTGATGTTAGGCTTAGTTGGATTGACTGTAACTCTAGCTAATAGACATGAACCAAAGGATTTAAGGGTTCCAGAAGTAGAAAGGAAAGAGTATCAAGAAATAAGGCAGTATAGAGGAGAAATGTCTCTAGTAAGTGAAGGTTTTTCTTCTAGATACAAAAGATTTCCATACATTGAGAAAGGAGACTTGTCCATGATAAAAGTTTCTTCGGGGAATAATCAGAATGTTGCTTATTTCTTAAAATCTTATTTTGAGGTTGTAAGGGGGCTACACATAAATAGATCATTACAGCTTTATAATGAAAATCAGTTTAGTCTCTTCCATGCATATTCTCCTCCCTCAAGTGCTGGGCCGAGGGCCAATACGGAGTATGATATTATTGCAAAAAATATCGAAGTTGCTCTTTCAAGGAGTAGGGTTGATTCAAGTAGAGTAGATTTAGAAGATGTATGTGCTATTGCAAGAGTTGGGGAGGGTGTTGTAAACGATGCAAGGAGGGCTACTGGAAGTTGGGATTATTCTATCTATAGAAATGCACGGGATGCCAATGGAAAGAGCATTATCCCCCCATTTGATAGGGTTTTTATAGAACACTGGATAACGCAAGTCCAACAGAGATAATTATTTGTAATCTTTTTCTATGATTTGAATTAAAATTGGGCTTGCACCTATCTGAACTAACCTAAAAAGTTCTCGAATATAAGAAAGAGCGGGATTCATTTTTCCTCTTCCATTAGTCAGCGCTTCTATGCACTTCCCAAATTGATATTTCTTTTTATCTGCATTTATTTTGTGAATATAAAGTATGTTTTTCTCGGTGTAAGCTTTCTCGTATAGCATAAAATACTCTTTTAGAGAATTCAGTAAGGATAAAATCTCTTTTTTATCCTGGATTCTATTCTCTTTAAGATATTCATATAAATAGAAGTAAGCGTGATTTATGTGCATTAAGAATGTTAACATCTCCCACTCTATTGTTGCATCTAGTTCTTGTTTTTCTTTAGTGAGAATTCTTCTGCAGAATAGAATAAATTTATCTCCATTTCGCTTAGATTCTCGAATCTCGTCTAGATTTTGAAATTTACCTGATTCAAAATCTTCTATAACTAAATCTTGAACCTCTTTGATTATAAGAAAAACCTTCAAAAGAAGAGCCTCGTATTTTTGACCGGTTGGTTCGGAAATATTCTCAATAGTACATCTAGTATCTGTTTTAGAAGTTATTTCAAATCCGAGAAGTAATTCTTCTACTATTTTCTTAACTCTTTTGTGAAATTCCTTATCTAATCCTTCTAGATGAATAGCATCAAATCCTCTTCGGTATAAATGTGTTAAGATGACTTCTATATCTTCTCTGTTATCGGGGTTTATCTTGAATAATTTTTCCTTTCTCTTTCTTACTTCTGTTGAAAAAACTAGGCTGTTCTTAGATTCTTCAACTCCGATTAGGTCTCCTTCCTTCAGTCCTTTCTGAGTAACCCACTTCTTAGGCAAATAAACAGTGTAACCCCCACTTCCTTGCCTTATTATTTTTCTTTCCATATCACTGGATAAATTAGTGGTTTTTAAGTTTTTCTATTTTTGATATCAGTAATATCATTAATATCAGAAAGATATTAAAAAATAAATGTTAGTATTTTTGTATGACACTTGATAAGACAACTAAGATACTTGCGTGGCTTGCAGGGATAGTTATCATAGCAATAATTTTACTTGTAGTCTTCGGAAATGGAAGTCCAACAGGGAATGTTATTGATTCAGGAACAGGCCCAATCAAGATTGGATTAATTAGTCCGTTAACTGGAAGCGCAGCAAGCATAGGAATTGCAAATAAAAATGCTGTAGAGTTAGCAGTCAAAGAGGTAAATGATGAGGGAGGAATTAATGGGAGACCATTACAATTAATAGTTGAAGATTCTAAAAATGTGGATCCTAAGGAAGCAACAACTGCTATGCAGAAGTTAGTGAATGTTGACAAAGTTACTGCTGTTTTCAATGTAGGTTCGGGAGCAACTCTTGCTTCTCACCCGGTGGCTGAGGCCGGAAAAGTGATTCATTTTGGTATTGCATCTAATCCTAAAATAAGCGATGCTGGAGATTACTTATTTAGAGCGTGTCCTTCTGATGATTATGCAGGAAAGGTTGCTGCAAAGTATATTAAGGAAACTATGAAAATTAACAAGGTAGCTGTACTAAAATGTGATAATGACTGGTGTACTGGTTTAGCTGATGCATTTGTTCAGTCGTACACTGCTCTTGGTGGAGAAGTTTTAATTCAAGAACAAATAAAGGTTGATACTGCTGATGCAAGAACAGAGCTTTCTAAGATTAAAGAAACAAATCCAGAGCTAGTATACTTCACAGGATATCCTGGAGAGACTATTACAGTATTCAAACAAGCTAAAGAACTTGGCATAAGTGTTCCATTCTTCGGCGGAGATGCTTGGACAGATGAGAGTATAGCAAAAGAAACTCAGGGCACAGTTGGGAAAGTTTATTTCACAACACCTTCTTCAAGCTACTCAAGTGAGTTTGCAGAGAAGATTGGAGGAAATGTTGCTATTGGGGCAGCTGAGTCTTACGATTCGATTCACATAGTTGCACAAGTAATGAGAAAGGTTGGAACAAATACTGAAAAGATAAAAGATGAATTATATAAAGTAAGAAACTACCACGGACAGAGTGGAATAATCGGCATCGATGCAAAGGGGGATCTTCTAGGGGGCGCTCTAGATATCAAAACACTTCAGGGAGGAAAGATCGTCGATTACGCTAAGGGTGTAACTGCATAATTCTTAGATCTGTAAACCATCATGTCTTTCTTTGCTCAATTAACTCTAAATGGATTAATTGCAGGTTCAATTTATGCGTTGATAGCTGTTGGGTTTTCTCTAATCTATAGTACAAATAAGATAATGCACTTTGCCCACGGCATAGCTATTGCACTATCTGCGTACATCTTATTTGAATCCCTATCTGTTCTAAAGGTTGGTTTATTTAATGCAATTATCTTTACTCTAATTCTCGCTGTTTTATTCGGGTTATTTACCTATAATGTTATTTACCTACCCCTAAGAAAGAAAAAAGCTTCAAACGTTATTTTGATTATTGCCTCTTTAGCTCTTTTAGTCTTATTTGAGAATGTTATCCAGCTTGTTTTTGGAAGTGATGTTAAGACAGTAAAATATTTTGAATCGTGGAGTAGTGTAAATATCTTTGGAGCAATTGTAACACCTGTTCAGATCATAATTGTAATTGCAGCTATTTGCCTTCTTGTAGCTCTTTACTTTATTATGAAAAAGACAACTATTGGAAGAAACATGAGGGCTGTTGCAGACAATAGAGAACTAGCAAGTATATCTGGAATTAATGAAAGAAGAGTTGCTAATTACTCTTTTGTTATTGGCTCTGTTCTTGCTGGAATTGCGGGTATTCTTCTTGGGCTTGAGCAAACAATCTTACCTAGTATGGGAACAGGTTTAGTTATCAAGGGTTTTACTGGAGCGATCATTGGGGGTATTGGTTCTGTACCTGCATCTATACTGGGAAGCTATATACTGGGCTTTGCAGAAAATTACGGAATTATGTTCTTGCCTTCGGGGTACAAGGAAGCAATTGCTTTTGTTTTGCTTTTCATATTCTTACTATTCAAACCAACCGGATTGTTTGGAAAGAATAAGGGGGCAAGATGTTAGACGCGTACCTCATTCACTTGTTAATTATCATTTGTATCTATATTATCCTAGCTGTAAGTCTTAACCTAGTAATAGGAAATACAGGTTATCTAAATCTTAGTCATCTTGCATTGTTTGGTATTGGTGCTTATGTTTCAGTGTTACTAAACATGAACGGAGTTCCATTTATTTTTTCTTTTATTATTGCAGGCTTAGCGGCAGCTTTTTGTGGTTTTTTACTTATATTAGCTACAAAAAATCTTAAGGGAGATTATTACGCACTAGCAACTCTCGGGTTTAGTTTTGTAATGTTCTCCCTTGCCACTAACCTGAAAATAACCAGAGGTCCTATGGGAATCCCTGGAATTCCAAGGCCAGAAATATTTGGGTATGTGTTTCAATCAAACACTAGTTTCTTAATTCTTACTGCAGCAGTAGTTTTCATTACTATCTTTTTTATCTACAGTTTAGTAAAATCTCCATTTGGAAGATTAGTTGGAGCTATGAGGGATGATGAGATGAATTTGAAAGTTTTGGGAAAAAACACTAACAAGCTAAAATACAAAGTAATAGCAATCTCAGGTTTCTTCGCGGGAATTGTTGGTTCTTTAGATGCGCACTATATATCCTTCATTAATCCGGCACTTCTTAGTATACAAGGTTTAATTTTTGTTCTAACAATTGTAATAATCGGGGGAATAGCTTCTATAGAAGGGAGTATAATTGCTGCATTCATTTTAGTTTTACTTCCAGAAGCACTGAAGTTTTTTAGCCTTCCAACAGAAGTTCTCGGACCGGTTAGACAGATAATTTACGCGCTTGCACTGATTCTCATAATTATGTACAAACCAAAAGGACTATTCGGGAGGATTGATTTAGAATGAAGCACATATTGAAGGCAACTAATTTAGAAAAGAACTTTGGGGGGATCAAAGCTCTAGATAATTGTAGTCTTGACATAGAACGGGGAAAGATTACTGCTATTATAGGACCAAACGGGAGTGGAAAGTCAACTTTATTCAACGCAATATCTCATCTTATCCACCTAGACTCGGGAAGTATCTTGCTAAACGAGAAAGAAATTGTTAAAAAAAAGGATTTTGAAATTGCAAGGAGGGGTATTTCAAGAACATTCCAGCAGGTAAGATTATTTAAGAATCTAACAATAAAAGATCACATACTCATCGCCCTATCTGATTCTGATGAGAAGCTAGTTGGTAGTTTATTTGGAAATGAGAAGTACAACGAAGAAAAAGTTGATGATATTCTTGCAAGAGTTGGTCTTGAGAAGGATGTTAATACTTATGCATCTGATTTGAGTTACGGACAGAGAAAACTTTTAGATCTTGCCTTAGCTCTAGCTAAACCGCACGATATTTTAATGTTGGACGAACCTGTCGCAGGGGTAAACCCAAAATTAAGAGAGCAAATAAAAGAAATACTCAAAAAATTGAATAAGGAAGGAGAGACTATTCTTCTTATTGAGCATGATATGAATTTTGTAATGAAGCTCGTTGATTTTATTTATGTTTTAGATCAGGGAAAAGTTATTGCAAAAGGAAAACCAAAAGCAATTCAGAGTAATAAACAAGTGCTGGAGGCATATTTAGGAGAATGAAACCAATTTTAGAAATTGAAAAGTTAGACGCAGGATACAATTCACTGAAAGTTTTAGAAGATGTTGACATGTTCTTAGATAAAAAAGAGATTGTTGCAATAATTGGACCGAACGGAGCGGGAAAGAGTACTGTAATAAAAGCTATTTTCGGGATTGCAAATCAGACAGGCGGAAAGATTGTTCTAAATGGAAAAGACATCTCTACACTAAAAACACACGAACTCATCAAGGAGGGTGTTTGCTATGTAAATCAGGGCAGAGTTATATTCGGAGATTTAAGTGTAAAAGAAAATCTAGAGATTGGAACGAGATTAGAGAAAGATAAGAAAGAGTTGAATAAAAGGTTAGAAGAAGTTTATCAAAGATTTCCGATACTAAAAGAAAGAGCAAAAGAGTCTGCTTACACCTTAAGTGGCGGACAGCAGCAAATGCTTGCACTTGGAAGAGCACTAATGCAAAAACCAAAAGTGTTGCTTCTTGATGAGCCTTCGCTAGGATTAAGCCCAAAACTACAGAAAGAAATTTTCCAGATAATCAAGGATCTCAGAGATGAAGGGATTTCTATAATGATTGTAGAGCAGAACGCAAAAAAGGCTATTGAGATTGCAGACAGAACTTATCTTCTAGAAAATGGGAAAGTAGCTCTTGTTGGGAAAGGAAAGGACTTATTACGGAATAAGAAAATTAAACAAATTTATTTGGGGGGCGCTTAGGCAAGGGAATATCCCTCTTTGTAACTATTTCATAGGAATAACATAAAGAAAGGTTTATAAACTGTTTTTCTGAACTTAACTCTATGAGTCAACCATTATTTGAACAATTAGCGAATAAGGGGGTCTATGAATCTACAAGATTTGCAACACCCACCTCTGAAAGACTACCAAAAGTTTTACAAGCCGAGTTAACTGTCGGGTGTAGCCATAACCATTGTACTTTTTGTGACTTTTATAGTGGAGTAGATTATAAAACAAAATCTTGGGGAGAGTATGTTGATCATTTAAATCATCTTTGGACAGAAGTAAAAAGAGTACGGTCTCCTTGGAATTTAGGATTAGAAAGAATATTCATTGAGGGCGGCAATGCTCTAAGCGTACCGACAGAAGAATTGAATCAGTCGATTCAAGCAACAATTGTGACATTTGCAGCACATACTGGAAGGTTACCAACAAGATTATCTATGTATACAAATACTTTAGATATTCTTAATAAAAGTGTAGAAGAATTAAAACAACTTCATTGCGGAGGAATATGCGGGGTAACTCCTTGTTCAATAATGAGGTTTGGAGATAGAAAGGGGTTAGATCTAATCTACTGGGGTATAGAAACTGGAAATGATTCTTTATTAAAAGAAGTAAATAAGGGATGGGGAAGAAAAGAACTAGACCGGGCTATTGAAAGAGTAAGAAGTACTAGGACCTCACATTCGAAGCTGAGAGTTTCTGCATTTGTCATACCCGGACTGGGGGGGGAAAAATTTCAAGATTCACATCGGTATGATACAGTGAGAGTCTTAAATGACCTTGAACCAGATTTTGTTAACTTTGCGGGAATAGAAGCTTGCCCGGGAACTCCTTATGACAGAAGAATGAAGAAATAACTAGAAAACGGCACTAATAGACCGTTAACCCAAAGAGAAGTTGTTGAACAGACTGCACAGATGATCGAGAAAATAGAATTTCCCACCACTATTAGTTGTTTTTCACCTGAAGAGCAGCCAGTAGGAATAAACCCTCTTCCAGTAGGCTCCTGTAAAATAAAGAACTATAGAGATGCTCGAGAAATAGCCAGTTTTTTGATGAAAAAAGCAGGCAGGGTGTCAGAAAGAACTCCTATAAACTGCGCACATTTGGTAAACAGAATTAAATAGTAAGAATTAACCTCTCTCACTAATTCCATTCATTTTTTTAAATTTGATAACATTATCAACAAATCCTTCAATTTTTTGTTCGTGACTTACAATAATTAGTTGTGCGATGTTTAATTCTTCTAAAACAGATCTCATTTTATCTAACTGTTGTTCTGAAAAACCATCTGTTGGTTCATCAAGAATAACCAAGTCTTTTGTTTTTATTCTACTTAGGATTGAATTAATAACCTGGTTCAGAGCAAGCCTGTAAGCAAGAGCGACAGCTGTTCGTTCACCACCAGAAAGATAACTATAATCTAATTCGTAATCCTGCTGCTCGATTATTGGTGTGAAATCGTCGGAAAGTCTAACATTGAAAGAGTCTGAAACAAGCATTCCAAACCACTCTGAGAATAATTGAGAGAACTCTGACTTTAGTTTAATCATAACATTCTTCTCTGTAAATGAAATAAAGGGAACAAAATTCTTTGAGAGCCAGTTTTCTAATTCGATTAGATAATTCAGTTGCTCCTTAATCTCTTCTGTTTTCTTTATTCTATTATTTAACTCTTCTATCTGTCTAGTGTAAAGCTCTATTTCTTTTCTAATCTCAGCTAACTTTATTTCTGCTGCTCTCTCCTGTCGAAGGGCGTCATCAAGCTCTTTTTGTTTTGAATCAAATAAAGAATCAAATCTAGAAAGTTCAAATACCATATTGTTAAGAATCTCTAGATGTTGTTTTAGAAGTTCAACATCCTTGCTTATTGACTGATTCATCTTTTCAAGATCAGAAAGTCTTCGCTCTTTCTCGGGGATGTCTTGTGATCTTATCTTAAGGATTGTTAATTCTTTTAGCTGCTTTTCTTTTAGGACAATATTCCTATCTAAATCTATTATTTTTTCAGAAAGACCTTTTTTCTCTGTTGTTAAAAGATCTACTTTTTTTCTGTTTTCTGCTGTTTCAGAGTCAAATTTGTTTACAATGTTTCCTTTGTGTACCGGACCAACATCTTGTAAACAGGTTGGGCACATATCAATCCTAGAAATCTTATTTTTTGTGTTTTCATTATCCTGATTTTTAGAGTTAAGTGAATTAATTTCCGAGGACAAGTAGATATTTCTTTCAGCTAGAAAGTTTCTGTCTCTTTTCATGATGTTTAGCTCTTGTTCAAGTTGAGAAACTCTAGTTTCATCAACAGACATATCTCTTAGTTCTTTAATTTGAACTTGTAGTTGTGAAATTGTCTTGATATTGCTAGTGATTGTTTCATTTTTAGTTAGAATCATTAGTTTAGATTTCTCAATTTCTTGTTGTATCTTATTTTTCTCTTCTTTTTTCTTAGATATTTCTTCCTTTTCTGATTGTATCTTTTTCCTGTTTTCTGTTTTGAGGAATCTTTCTTTTTCCAGTAGAATAGAATTTCCTTTTTTGGTTTCAAGTTCTATCTCTTTGGAGAAAACAGATGATCTATCCTGCTCTAGATTGAAGATCATTCCCTCTTTGACTCTTCTTTCCTCACGAATTTTAGAAAGAACAAGAGCTGTGTTCTCTAGAATTGTTTTGTATTTGTCTATTCCAAAAACATGTCTCAAGGTATCTAATCTTATCTCGGGGTCTTCTAGGATTATTTGCTTCATCTCTTCTTGAGGAGTATAAACAGTATATCTGTAGAGAAGATTTTGCTTTTTTGCAAACTCTTTAGGGTAGTTTAGAATCTCTAGAATAAAATTCTTTGACTCTGTAACAGATAACTCTCGTGTTTCTCTATCCACAGTTATGAAACAGGCTTCTTGCGAGATTGTTTTCTTTCTTCTAAGGGTTCTTTCTACTTTTACATCTATTCCATCTACTTCAAACTCAATAATAACATACCCTTCATCCTCGCTATTTCTTAACAATCCTGTTCCTCTTTGTCCGGGTTGTAATCCGAATAAAGCAAATTCAATTCCTAAAAGAATAGATGTTTTACCTGAACCAATATCTCCGGAGAGTAAGGTTGACCCTTCTGGGAAGTCAACTTCCTGATGTTCGTAACTTCTGATATTATGTAAAACTATTTTTTTAATTTTCATCTTAAAATTTCAAAATCTTTTTAGTTTCTTCAACTAACCTCATTGAGAAAGTTTCATTTTTTTCACCTTCCATTTTTTCTAGGGTGAGGGTTGACATAAGTTGAGGAATTATCTCATTGAAATCTGAAGGGTTTTTTTCAGAATAAACCTTTATGGATTCTTCTTCTACATTTTCTGAAGATTTTATTTCAATTTCCAGTTCAACTTCTTTTGTAGTTAGATCGTGAGTATTTCTTAGCAAGAAGTAAGCTCCTTTATTTTTTACAAAGTCTTCAATTTGAGCAAATTTTATATCTGAGATAGATCCGTTTTCAATCTCTCCAGAAATTCGGATAAGAACTATTTTATCTTCTATATCTTTTTTTTCTAATTCTGCAAGAATTTTATCTGTTGCTGCCGAGGCGTCATTCACAGCGATCTCAAAAGAGACAACATCCTTTATTTTCAGTTCTACTTTCTCCAGAACCTGTCCCTGATTTGTTTTTGTATCAACAATATAAAAACTACCCCATTTTAGGTCTTCTAATTCTTGGAAGTTATTTGGAAATACCGGGCCGGGATAAACAAAGTTCTCGTACTGAAAGTCTATGTGTAAGTGTCCGAGGGCGTAATAATCTGCGGGAGGTAGAAAAACAGCTTCTATAGAATCCATAGGGATTGATCCTACTGCCTTGTCTAGTGTTGTGTGAAGCATGAATATTTTGAATAGACCTGGAGCGTCATTAAATTTTATTTTTCTTAAGTCCTGAATCTCTAAGCCTGACTTTTTCCCGGGATATCCGTAGATTGCAACTTCTTTATAGACTGTTGGATTCAAAGTAATTCTATCTTCAACTTCCTTATACTCTGCATTTGTTACATTCTTACAGAAACCAGCCCGTTCAAGAACGTCTAGGAAAGTTTTACCTGAAACAGAGTAATCATGTGAGCCGGCTATAAGAAACACAGGTATTCTTGCGTCTTTCAATCTTTTGAATTCTGAAAATGTTTCTTTTAAAATTTCAATCGGAGGATACGCAGAGTCAAAGAGGTCTCCTGCGATTAACACGAAGTCCAGGTTTGATTTTATGCAGGTGTCTACAGCCATTCTGAATGATGCAAAGTTCAAATCTTGCATTGGCTGCTGTTTCCATCCTCCCAAGTGTACATCAGAAATATGTGCGAATCTAACCATAAAAATCAAGGAGTTAGCGAATATTTAAAGATTGTTGAGGTCGTGATTAAAGCATATAAATTCTTATAAATCTAGGTGAAATTTTTTATTTATGAGAGTTGTCAGTTGGGTTAAGATTGGTTATACCCCAGAAGGGCAAAACGCAAGCATGACTAGGTGTTTCTACTTTTGGGGTTTAAGAAGCGTAGCATTACAAAATTTTGACCTTCTGAATAGTTCTGCGGTTAGTTATTCTTTAAGAACAGATGATGCTGCCGTAGAAGAAGCGGAAAGAGTCAGAAAGGGTGAACCGGTAGAGGGAGTTTCTAGTGTTCAAAGATTTCCTCAGGATAAAAGAGATATTACTCGATTAATAGACGTCTTATCAGATAGTGGAAAAAGTGCCCCGGAACAGTACCAAGCAATGAGGCCGTTAATTGACAGAAGAGGTATTCACGGATAAATTTATAGTCAATTCATAAGCTTTAAAATCCTTAATTCTTTAGCTATTTAATGAGGTGGAATGTTCTTTTTGGGGGCCCGGCCGGAACAGGACCAAATGTTCTTACAAACATACTTGGACAGGCCTTAGTTGAGCACGGAAATCATGTCTTTTATTCAAGAGACTATCAAAGTTTGATTCGAGGGGGGCATAATTTTAATGTTCTGACTTTCTCAAATGAACCTGTTTGGAGTAATGACTCTGAATATGATGTTATTGTTGCTCTAGATGATAACACAGAAAAACTTCACAGAAAAAACCTGAAGAAGAGTGGAATAATCCTCAAAGGCGAACATACTAACATGTACTTTGCAGGGAGACTTTTCAAATTGTTCTGCCTGGATTTTAAACTACTTGAAGCCCAGCTAAAAAAACTAGAGAAGAGATTTGATGAAAACCTAAGAGAAGCAAAGAAGGGGTATGATGAAGAGAAGAAAAGCGTCTGTCAGGTAAAGGGACAGAAACCAGATCATTATTTCATTAATGGAAATCAGGGAATTTCGCGAGGAGCAATAAAGTCAGGCATTGGAGTTTACTATGCATATCCTATGACTCCTGCAACACCTATTCTAAATGAGCTAGCTGCAGAACAGGTTAAGAATAATTTTTCTGTTATTGAACTAGAAAATGAAATTGCAGTTGTAATGGCGGGAATTGGAAGTTCTGCTACAGGTAAAAAAGTAATGATTGGAACTTCTGGTGGGGGATATGATTTAATGACTGAAGGAATTAGTATGGCTGGAATTACAGAACTCCCGATTGTTGCTTATTTATCTCAAAGACCTGGGCCAGCTACAGGAGTTGCAACTTATACTGCACAGGGAGATTTAAGACTAGCCTTGAATTCAAGTCATGGAGAGTTTCCTAGAATTGTTTTAGCTGCAGGAGATCCAAAAGAAGCAGAGGAATTAACAAACCAGTGTTTTTATTTTTCTCAGAAATTCAAGGTTCCTGCAATTATCCTAGGAGACAAACATCTTGCTGAAAGTTTTTACACAATACACGAGAAAGTTGAGGTAATTCCTGTTCCAAGCACAGTAAGATTAGGGAGATTCAACAGTTATGAAAAAGATTCTCAAGGTTGTGCAACAGAAAATCCGGAAATAATTAAAAAGAACATTGAAGCTAGGCTGAAAAAAACAAAAGAAATTGAAAAAGAGTCAAAGAAATTTCAAAAGTACAAAGTTTACGGAGATAAAAATGCAAAGAAGGTCATTATTGGGTGGGGTTCAACAAAGGGGGCAGTCTTGGATGCAATAAAAGAAATGAAAAATGTTAAGTTCTTACAAATTTTATACATGGAACCTTTTCCAATTGAAATAAAAAAAGAATTAGATAAGAAAAAGGTAATTCTTGTTGAGAATAATTCAACTGCACAACTAGCCGGACTAATCGCAGAGAAAACAGGTATTTTTGTCGAGAATAAAATTCTAAGATATGATGGAAGGCCTTTCTTAGCTGATGAATTAAAAAAAGAAATAGAGAAGGAGTTGAAATGAAACCAGAACAAATTAAAAAAACATATAATCTTTTTGCAGAAGATTATTATAAAACTAGGAAAGAAAAAGAAGGGGCTCCTGATTTTTTTAATACAAATCTAGAGATGCCAACAACGCTTAAACTTCTAGGAAATGTAAAAAACAAAAAAATTCTTGATCTCGGATGTGGGCCAGGATTTTATTTAAAAATTTTAGCAAATAAAAAAGCAAGAGTTAAGGGGATAGACATTTCTGAGGAGTCAGTAAAAATTGCACGAAAAGAAAATCCCGATATAGAAATAAAAATTGGAGATGTAACTAAAAAACTTCCGTATAAGGATTCTGAATTTGATATTGTTTTAGCTTCTCTTATCTTAGATCATATTGAGGATTGGACTCAGGTTCTTAAAAAAATAAAAAGAGTTCTTAAAAAAGAAGGGATTTTTGTATTTTCAACCTATAATCCTATAACGTATAAAGAAAAGAAAAAGAAATGGTTCTTCAAAACATTTAGAGAAATTGAAGGATATTTTGATGAAGACTGGAGAAATGAAGAGTGGGAAAGAGAATATGGGATTAGGAAGATTGGAAAAATCGGGCACCATCATAAAACTTATGGAACTATTGTAAGATTTTTAGTAAATTCTGGATTTGAGTTAATTGATTATGAAGACTCGTTCCCTACAAAAATATCAAAGGAAAAATATCCAGAGTATTATAAAAGGCATTCAAATAAACCTAATTTTTGCACCTGGAAGGTTAAGAAAAAATGAAAAAAGTATATTTAATTCACGCATGGGGTGCAGATTCTGAAGGCGAAACTTATGTTTGGTTAAAAAAAGAGTTAGAGAAGAAAGGAATGAAAGTTTTTGTTTTTGATATGCCTAATACAAATAATCCGAAGATTGAAGAGTGGGTAAAATATCTTGAAGATAATATCTCTCCTTATGAAATGGGAAAGGATACTTATTTTGTTGGGCACAGCATTGGATGCCAGACAATTATGAGATTCCTAGATAAACTTCCAAAGCAAATGGAGATAGGTGGTTGCGCATTTATTGCTCCGTGGTTCAATCTAAAAGACACTGCTTACGAAAGAGAGGAAGAGGAAGCGATTGCAGAACCTTGGATTAATAACAAAATGGATTATTCAAGAGTAAAGAGGCACACAAAGAATTTCCTAACTATTTTTTCAGATAATGACCCGTGCGTTTCTGTAGATGATGCTAAACTTTTCAAAGAAAGGCTTGGGGCAAAAGTAATAATCCAAAAAAACAAAGGACATTTTTTAACAGTTAAAGATTTTGAAGATGCGGGAAAGGAGGTTTTGAAGTTTATAGGAAAATGAGCCCACAAAATTTAAACACAAATTGCCCCCCAACATGGTGTCCGGGATGTTGGAATTTTCAGATACTGGCAGGTTTCAAAAAATTCTTAGAAACTCAAGATGCAAAAAATTGTGCGATGGTAACCGGTATTGGATGTGCTGCGAAAATATTTGATTATGTAAATCTAAATGGCCTTAACTCCCTACATGGGAGAGTTCTGCCTGTTTGTCTTGGGTTGAAAGTTGGAAATCCTAAACTAAATGTTTTTGGTTTTTCGGGAGACGGAGATGCGTACGCTGAAGGAATGGAACACTTGATTCATGCTGCGAGATATAACTCAAACATAAAGTACCTAGTTCATAACAATCAGGTTTTTGCTCTGACTGTTGGACAGCCAACCCCTACAACAGAGACTGGTTTTTCAGATAAGACAACCCCTCTAGGAGTAAAGTTGCCCCCCATAAATCCTCTAAAAATAATGTTGGCTGCAGGTTGTGGTTTTGTTGCAAGAGTATTTGCAGATGTAAAACAAGTGGATGCTGTCTTGAAAGAAGCAATGAGTCATAAAGGATTTTGTTTCATTGAAGTTATACAACCGTGCTTGATTTTCCATCCAGATACTGGCTATAAAGAAAAAACATATAACATACAGGAATCAGGACACGATAAAACAAACTTTACAGAAGCTATGAGGCTTGCAGAACAGTTTGATTATTCTGGAATAAAGTCAGACACGAGAATTCCTCTAGGAATCTTTTATCAGAAAGAGAAACCCGTTTTTGAAGAACAACTAAAGAGATAATTCCCAAACAACTAACTCTTCAAAGAATAATTTTTTCTTGGCTAATACCTTCTTATTATATTTACTCCAATTTATTCCGCTTGTTAGAGAGCTAGTTAGTAAAAATATTTTCCCATCTGGATTAAGGTGATTTTTAGCGTCCTTTAAGAATTCTTTAACTACCTCACTTCCGCTTTTTCCTCCGGTTGTTGCTAATCTAGATCCTTTCGGTTCACGTGCATCTTCAGGTAGATAAGGAGGATTAAAAAAAATAAGATCATACTTTTTGTTCAGTTTATCAAAAAGATTTGAGTGAATTACCTTTGAATGCTTAAACTTTTCTTTTAAAAATTTAAATGCATCTGGATTTATGTCTGTTAGGGTTATATGTTTTGGATGAACACCTAAAGAAAGGAGTGTTTCAACTTGGAACCCGGATCCAGAGCCAATTTCAAGAATTTTCGGATTGGGGTTTTTTTTAAGAATCTTCGGAACTTCCTTTTTCAGGACATCAGAAAGCAAAAAAGAATCCTCTTCTGGAAAGTAAATCTCAGGCATTTCTTAGTAAGAAAACAAAAGGTAATAAATGTTTTGATAGCAAGAAATTTTATAAAACCAGGAACACTTCTCTTTTCATGGAAAATGCTGAAAAAATTGTTCAACAATTACTCTCTCTTGCAGATGTGAAAATTGGGGGAAACAGGCCCGGAGACATAAAAGTTAATACCCCTGAGTTTTACTCTCGCGTTCTTGGTGGAGGCTCTCTAGCTCTTGGAGAGTCGTACATGGATGGATGGTGGGACTGTAAGGAGCTTGATGTTTTCTTTGACAAGATTTTACATGCAGAGATAGATAAGAAAGCCATGAGACTGAAAAATGTTGTTCTTCCGTTCTTAAAGGCTAAACTGACAAATATGCAGACTAAAAGCAAGGCAAAAGAAGTTGGAGAAAAACACTATGATGTTGGAAATGATTTGTATAAATTAATGTTAGACAAAAGGATGTGTTATAGTTGTGGGTACTGGAAAAATGCAAAAACTTTAGATGAGGCGCAAGAAGCTAAACTTGACTTAATATGCAAAAAACTTAAGCTGAAAAAGGGTATGAAAGTTTTGGATATTGGGTGCGGCTGGGGAAGTTTTGCAAAGTTTGCAGCTGAAAAGTACGGCGTAAAGGTTGTTGGTATTACTATTTCAAAAGAACAGGCTAAATTAGCACAAGAAAGATGTGAAGGCCTTCCTGTAGAAATAAGACTTGAAGATTATAGAAATATTACAGAGAAGTTTGATAGGATTTTATCTATCGGAATGTTTGAACATGTTGGTCCAAAAAATTACAAAGAGTATATGACTGTTGTTCATAGATGTCTTAATGATGAAGGACTCATGATGATTCACACAATTGCAGGAAATAAATCTGTTACTTCGCTAGAACCGTGGTTTCACAAGTATATTTTTCCAAATGGGGTTTTACCCTCAGCAAAACAGATAACAACTGCCGCAGAAGGATTATTTATTTTAGAGGATTGGCATAGTTTCGGCCAGTATTATGATAATACTCTAATGGCTTGGCTTGAAAACTTCAAGAAAAACTGGGGTAAGATAGAAAATCAGTATAATGAAAGATTTTACAGGATGTGGGTTTATTATTTATCTAGTTGCGCAGGATCGTTCAGAGCTAAAAAAAATCAGTTGTGGCAGATAGTTTATTCTAAGATTGGTTCAACAGAGTTTTATGAAAGGGTTTGTTAAAACCCTAGGCTGTTAAAAAAAGTTGTAAGAGAATCCTTAAAGAAAAGTATTCCAAATAAAGCTCCAACTAAAATTACTAAAACAACTATAAGAAGTATTATCCAACCTGTTCCAATATTTTTTTGTTGGGGGGCTTGCGGAGCTAATTGTTGTGGTGGTTGTGAAGGGAGGGGTGTTGGAGGTTGAGAAATTGAAGGTGTGGGTAAGGGTGGAAACTTTTGTAGAGTTGGTTGTTGAGGCATTATTGGTTGAGGGGTTGGCATAACTCCGGTTTGTAAATAATGGGAAGCTTCTTCAACTTCCTCTTGAGAATAACCTGCATTTGTAAAACTCTGCATTGCTCTCTGTAAAGATTCGCCTCTAGCAATAGCTTGTTTTAATCCTTCAAGAACTTCTATAGTCACCATCTTTTGTTAAGATATTAAGGAAGTTACGATTTATAAATATTGATTCAGAGGGTGATAACTAAACTTTTAGAATTTTCCCGTTAGAAGCTAAGTGAACTGTTTTGCCTAATTCATAACCCATTTCTTTTGCAAGATCAACCATTGGTGTTTCCTGTGTTAAAGATCCGTGAGCAGGAATTATATGCTCTGGTTTTAGCATATCAACTAGTTCTCTAAGATCTTCTCTTCCTCCGTGACCAGAAACGTGAATGTCTGTTTGTAATCTGACACCCATCTTTCTTAATTTTTTATCCATCTTATCTCTTGAAGCAATATTAACTGGCGCAGGAATTACACTTGAAGAGAAAATTAAGTGATCTCCGGGTCTAAAGTTAAAGGGCGTTTCTCCGTTGACAATTCTGTCAAGAATTGATCCTGGTTCTGCCTGATGACCTGTACAAACAATAAGATATTTCCCTCTTTCTTTCTCTATATGTTTTAGTAAAGAATTTATTTGTTTTCTATATTTCATTAACTTAATTTGCTTCTGGAACGGACACTGCCCGACTTGAATTGCACAAGTTACGTATTTGTTAAGGCTCCTTCCCAAAAAGATAATTTGTCTGTTTGTCCTTTTTCCGAATTCAACTATACTCTTCAGTCTTGATATATGGCTTGAGAATGTTGTAATAAATAACGCAGAATCTCTATCTCTAACATAAGAAAGAGCATCCTCAAGGAGGTTTCTAGCAATTCTTTCACTTGCAGTTCTTCTATCTGTGCCAGAGTAAAGCGCATCTGCAACAAGAACCTTAACTCCTTGCTTTCCTAGTTCTCTTAATCTCTTATAGTTTGGTGGATCCCCAATACCAGGGTAGTTGTCAAATTTAAAATCAAGGGCGTAAAAAAATCTTCCTTCTTTTGAATGCCAGACAGCGAATAAACACTGAAGAGTTGAGTGTGTTGTATTTATGAATTCTAATTTTATTTCTCCTGAAGAACCTTTAACAGATACTTGAGAATTTTGTTTTGCAATTGTTAGTTTATTCCGTATTGGAAGTTTCTCATCTTCTATTAGGGTTTTGAAAACAGCCATCGTGAACGGGCTTGCAATTATTTCTGCTTGAGGGTATCTATGGGCAATCCAGGGTAAGCCGCCAACATGGTCTAGATGTGCATGAGAAATAATAATCGCACGAACTTTATCTGTCCAGCCTAGTTTGTCCAGTGCAACATCGTCAGGTATTGCTTTAATACTTCTTAGTAATTTTTCAGAATATTTTTCTTGGGTCTCTGCTTCTTGAAGTTCTACAACAGCAGGCAAGTAAAGTCCAGCGTCGAAAATTATTACATCATCACCTACTTTGACGGCAGTCATATTTTTTCCTACTTCTTCAAATCCACCTATAGTGCAAATTTCCATTTTCTCTTTTTATAAAAAATTAAACAGAAGGAAGTTTAAAAATTCTTGTAAATTTAATAAAAAGAAGGATCAGAAGTACTCATAATTTTAGCAAGAGTAGATGTTTCAAATCCCTGCGCAGCCAGTTCTTCTAATAATTGGGGTTCTTGATCTTTAATTCTCCCCATAGAACGTAGAAGACTTCCTTGAATATACAAAAGAGAATCTGTATCTGAGTATTTATCCCTCTCTTCAAGATAAGAAAGATATTCTTTTGCAGCAGAGGTTATCTCCCAAAATCTCCCCTTATTAAGTCTGAGGGCAGTAACAATTGGTTTTAGTGGTTTGTCTGAATCATTAAGGTTACGATAGACTCTTCGTCCAACCACAAATCCTCTACCGTTCTCACTAGAAAAGCATTTTTCACCTTCGGAATTTTCAAAATAGTATACTAGCTTATCTTCGGACATTTTGGTTAGGATCATAGAAAAAAATTGTTTAAAAACGTTTTGGAAGTAACTTTTAATAATAGAGAATTCTTTAGTATATTATGAAATCCCTAAAACCCTCTATGCGTGAGAAGAAGAGGTATCTTTTAGTTAGAGGGAAGAAAGAAGGAATTTATAATGCTATTAGAGATTTTCTTGGAACATCGGGAATGGCTAAGGTTTCTTTGAGTTTTATCAAAATTGATCCGGATAAGTCTATTATTTCTGTAAATAGAGAGGCTCTAGATCAAGTTAGGGCTGCAATTTGTATCTGGCCTGAAAAAATGGAAGTTCTGAGAGTTTCTGGAAGCTTAAAGCAGTTGAAGAAGAATTAGTTATCTGAATCTAAACCAAGAAAAAGGGTTTAAAACCGGCGATAGTGAAGAGCGTCTTCTTTTTGGCGCAGGTTTGGGGTTTTCTTCCTTAGGGAGCTCTTCTTCAGGCCTTTGGATAAGGTTATAAAAAATTCCGAATTCAGTAACTAACTTTGGGGAGTATCCCAGTTCTAGTGCTATTTGCTCCACAGACTTTTCAGCCCTTAATCCTACCCTCAAGAAGTCTCTTAACTGAGACTCTAAGTTTAATAAACCCGCTGTAGGCAAATTGAATTTCCGAGCTATATAATCAGGGCTAACTCCCCTCCAACGGTAGTCTACCAGAAGTTCTAGCTGCTTTTCGGTAAGATAGCTTCGGTCTAGAGTCATTTACTCGACTATATAAAATTCTTTATAATAATTACTGATATCATATGCTAAAAGAGCTAAAAAAGGGTCCCAGAAAGGTTTTTAAATTCTTCATTTCTCTAGCTTTTGAAGAGAATAAAAACGCGGATATAAACTATTATTAAATTCTCTAGAAATAGATTAAAATGGATATGCCAACAGATATGCAGCATCAGGCAATGGGTTATGATCGAACAGCTACTATGTTCAGCCCGGACGGCCACTTGTTGCAGGTAGAATATGCTGAAAAGACTGTAAGATTAGGTAGCGCTAGCATAGGTATGGTTTGCGCTGATGGTGTTTTTATTATTTCTGATAAAAGAGTAGAAGATAAACTAATTATTCCTAAGTCTGCTGTGAAGGTTCACGAAGTTGACTCACATATTATTGCAACAGTTGCAGGAATTGTTTCTGATGCAAGAGTACTTATTGAAAGAGCTCAGGTAATTGCTCAGCAGCACAGAGTAACTTACGATTCTCCTGTTGAACCTGAAATGGTAATCAAGGATATTGCAAACATAAAGCAGCAATTCACACAGTATGGGGGAGCAAGACCTTTCGCTGTTTCTATGATGCTTGCCGGATTGAATCAAAATACAAATGGTGGAAAGCCAGAATTGTTCACAAGCGATATTACTGGAAATTATTTTTCTTACTATGCAAATGCGATTGGAGAGAATGATGAGAAAATGAAAGAAATGTTGAGAGAAAAATACAAACAAGATTTAGATTTAAAGAAAGGAATTAAATTAGCATTAGAGATCTTTGAGCAAGTTCAGGGACCAAAGTTCAAGGTTAGTAGATTTGAACTAGCATTAATCAGAACAAAGACCGGTAAGATTGAGAGGCTTGAAGGATCTCAGATTAAAGATTTCTAAAATGACGCAGACAACCGCAAGAATAAAAAAGAAGGGAAAGGAATTTGAGATTCTTGTTGATATGGATGCTGCAATGAATTTTAAGAAAGGGGTTTCTAAATCTGTTGATTTTTTGGAAATTGATAGAGTTTTTACTGACGCTAAAAAAGGAAATGTTGCTCCTGAGAAAGATTTAATGGAGTGTTTCGGAACAAGCGATGCAGGAGATATTGCTGCTGAAATTGTAAAGAATGGTGAAGTTCTTGTTACACAAAAATTCAGAGACGAAGAAATGGAGAAAAAGTACAAGCAAGTTGTTGATTTCCTTGTTAAAAATGCTATTGATCCTAAAACAGGTTTACCTCATACTCCCGAGAGAATTAAGTCTGCACTAGAACAATCTCATGTTAATATAAAAAATGCTCCTGTTGAAACCCAAGTAAAAGAGATTATGGAAGCTGTTAGTAAGATTATCCCAATAAAAATTGCTGTTAAAAAGGTAAAGCTTATTATTCCAGCAATGCACACCGGAAGAGCTTACGGGATTGTAAGTCAGTATATTACAAAAGAAGAGTGGTTGAATAACGGAGATTTGGAAGTACTTGTTGAAGTGCCTGCTGGAGCAATTTTAGACTTTTACGAAAAACTAAACTCAGTAACTCATGGAAGTGCCCTGAGTGAAGAAGTGAAAGATTAATAAACTCACAAAAAAATCAAATATAAACAAAAATGACAAACGAATCAGCGTCGAGAAAAGTGATTGTCCCTGGCGAAGTAATAGTTAAGGGAAAAGAGTATTTACCTGGTGAAGGAACAGAGAAAAAAGGAGAAGAGATAGTTGCAATGAGATTTGGCTTGGTTGAGGAAGTTGATAGAATTGTAAAAGTCATCCCGCTTTCAGGAGTTTATCAGCCAAGAAGAGGAAATGTTGTTATAGGAAAAGTTGAGATGGTTACATTCAACGGATGGGTTCTAAATATTGGTGCAGCAGATACTGGATTCTTATCTCTAATGGAAGTTCCAAGGTTTGTTAACAAAGATGCCATGGATGAAGTAATGTCAATTGGAGATATGGTTGTTGCTAAAATCTGGGCAATAAATCAGAGAGGAATTGATTTAAGCTTGAAACAAAAGGGTCTTGGAGTAATTGATGAAGGAATGATTATGAAAATAAACTCAAATAAAGTTCCAAGAGTAATTGGAAAAGAAGGAAGCATGATTAAGTTAATTAAAGATGAAACAGGATGTAATATTACTGTCGGACAAAACGGATTGATTTGGGTACAGGGAAAAAATGTTGAAGACGAACTTTTCGCAAAGAGAGCAATTCTTTTTGTTGAGGAAAAATCATACTTACACGGATTAACAGATGAGTTAACTAAATGGTTTAAGGAAAATAAAAAATGACAACAAAAGAATTCAAAAGAAACGATGGAAGAAAGCCGATGGAGCTAAGACCAATCAAAGCTAAAGTTGGAGTTGTTCCTAATGCTGACGGAAGTGCAATGTACCAGTCAGGAGACACTATTGCTATTGCTGCTGTTTACGGACCAAAACAAATGCACCCACAACACTCACAAAATCCAGAGAAAGGAACACTAAGATGTACTTACATTATGAATTCATTCTCTGTTTCAGAGAGAGCAAAGATGGGACCAAACAGAAGAAGCCAGGAAATTTCTAAGATTACTGAATGGGCTTTGGAACCTGTTTTAATGTTAAAAGATTATCCTTCTCAGGTTATTGATGTTCATGTAAATATTATTCAGGCAGATGGTGGAACAAGATGTGCTGGAATTAATGCTGCATCAATGGCTCTTGCTCATGCCGGAATACCTATGAAGAGTTTAGTTACAAGTGTTTCTTGCGGAAAGTTAGATAAGACTCTTGTTCTGGATATTAATGGTTATGAAGATTCTAAGTTTGACGAAGGAGAGGGAAGTACAGATATTCCTATTTCTGTAACAAAAGATGGAAGTTTGACTCATATGCAATTAGATGGAAAGATAAGCGTTGATCAATTAAAAGAAGCTGTTCAGGCTGCAAGAGAAGCTTGTAAAGAAATTTATGATGTTCAGAAAGAAGCCTTGAAGAAATCAGTTGGAGGAGAAAAATGATGGAAACACCAAGAATCAACGGAGAAAGGATAAGAAGATATTTATCAGAAGGAAAAAGATTTGACGGAAGAAAGATGGATGAATTCAGAAATATTCAAATTGAATTAGGAATTTCTAAGAAAGCAGAAGGAAGTGCTAGAGTTAGAATAGGAAAAACAGAAGTTATTGTAGGAATCAAGATGGATGTTGGAGAACCTTACCCAGATTCACAAGATAAGGGAAATCTAGTTACATCTGCAGAATTACTTCCACTAAGTTCTCCGAGAATTGAGCTAGGAAAGCCAGGATTTGATTCTATAGAGATGGGAAGGATAATTGATAGATGTATAAGAGAGAGCAAGTTCATTAATTTTGAAAAACTTTGTATTAAAGAAGGAGAAAAAGTCTGGAATGTTTTTGTAGATATTTATTCAATAAATGACGACGGTAATTTACTTGATGCTGCAGGAATAGCTGCTATTGCTGCTTTGAAATCAGCTAAGATGCCCGGATATAATGAAGCAACAGGAAAAGCAGACTATGAAAAGCATGCTGGAAAAATTCCGTTGAGTGATGATTTCCCAATTTCAATAACTTTCCACAAGATAGGAGATAACTTTATTGTTGATCCAACACGAGAGGAAGAAGATTTCAGCGAAACAAGAGTTACAATCGGAAGCCTTAAGGGAACAATTGCATCAATGCAGAAAGGAGAGACAGAAGTTATTACATTTGAAGATTTAAGTAAACTTTTAGAGCTTGTTGGGAAAGTTTACAAAGATGTTGCTAAGGAAGTAGAAAAGCAGGTAAAGTAAAGTTTAAAACCCTGAAATTAATATTTTTAACATGGCTGACGCAAAACAATTCACAAAGTACGAAATTGCAAGAATTCTGGGAGCAAGGGCTTTACAAATTGCAATGAATGCTCCGTTACTTATTAAGATTAGCGATGCTGATTTAGAAAAGATAAAGTTTGATGCTCTTAAGATTGCAGAAGTTGAGTTAGAATCTGGTGTTCTACCTATTTCTGTTAAGAAACCTTTCCCATTGAAAAAGGAAGGAAAATTAAAGAGAGTTGCTAGTCTGGATAGAGTTAGTGAAGAGAAATTGAAAGAACTTGAAGAAGAGGAAGAAGGAGATATTTCTTCTGAAGGCGAAATCATGGCTCTTGCAAATCCAGAAGAAGAGATGGATGAAGAGCTTAATGAAGAAGTAGAAAGTTTTGAAGAGTAAGCCCGCAATATTTATTAATTCTCAAAAGTTTATTCTATAATGCAGATAAAAAAAGTGTATGGTGAGGAAACTAAGGATTCTAGGGGAGAACCAACTATAGCTGTTTTTATTGAAACTAATGTTGGAAAGTTTTCAGCCAGTTCTCCAGACGGAAAATCAAAAGGAAAGTTCGAAGCAAAGTCTTATAAGAAAAATCTTCAGGAAGACATTAAGACCTTGAAAAAATTCTCTGATTACTTTGCTGAAGAGATTATAGAAGAATTTCAGGATTTAAGACAGGTTGAGGACATAATCAAAGAGTATGTTGGAGCAAATACTCTTTTTGCGTTAGAAGCAGCGATCCTTAAAGCAATTGCAAAAGAGAAAAAGAAACAAGTCTGGCAAGTAATTAATCCTGGGGCTAAAAAAGTTCCGAGATTTGTTGGAAATTGTGTTGGCGGTGGAAAGCATTCACAAACAGAGAAAAAACCAGATTTCCAGGAGTTTTTGCTAATTTCTGATTTAAAATCAGCTAGAGAAAATTCTGAATCAAATAAAAAAATAAGAAACTCTGTTGGAGACGAATTAAAGATTGAAGACAAAACATTCACATTCAAAGTTAGCGATGAGAAAGGGTGGATGACTTCTCTAAACGAGAAAGAAGTTTTAGATATACTTACTAGGTTTAAACTTCCCTTCGGGGTTGATGTTGCTTCATCTAGTTTTTATTCAAGAAAGAAGTATCATTATGAAAATCCTAAATTAGATAGAACAGCTGATGAACAATTGTTTTACCTTTCTAATTTAATAAAAAATTATAAGATATTCTACATTGAAGACCCATTTGATGAAGAAGACTTTGAAAATTTTGCAAATTTACTAAAAACCTTTCCGAACTGTCTGATTGTTGGGGATGATCTTACTGTTACAAACCTGAAAAGACTAGAGAAAGCGATAAAATTAAATTCAATTAATGGAATAATTGTCAAACCAAACCAGAATGGTTCTCTTTTACAAGTAAAAGAGGTTTGTGAACTTGCTAAAAAAAATAATATTAAAACAGTTTTTTCTCACAGGAGTGGAGAGACAGAGGAAAATATCCTTGCGGACTTAGCTATTGGTTTTGGCGCTGATTTCTTAAAATGTGGAATTACTGGGAAGGAAAGAGAAGCAAAAATAAAGAGATTGATCGAGATTGAGAAGGCAATGAAGTAAAACCCCATAATAACCTTTAAAAACTAATTTCTCCCTGAAGTATTCATGGTTAAAAAGAAAAAGGAAGATTCTGAAGCAGTAGAAGAATTACAAGGCGAGAAGCTAGAAAAAGCTGCTGAAAAAGAATCTTTAGAGACTGTTGATTTAGAAGCAAAGAAAAAGAAGCTTCTTGAGAAGGCAAAGAAACTCGCGGGAAAAGTTGAAACAACAGTAACAGAGGATTTGAAAGAGCAGGTTAAAATCAAGAAGAGAACAGACATGCTTGTTCCACTTGAAGAGTATGTTAAGGACGGAATTTATCTTGGAACTAGAGTAGTTACTCCTGACATGAAACCATTCATTTATAGAAGAAGAGCGGATGGATTAGCGATTTTTAACACAGATCTTATTGATGAAAAATTAAAAGAAGCAGCAGAGTTCATGGCAAAGTTCGATGCAAAAGACATTGTTCTTGTTTGCAGAAGACAGGCTGGATGGAGAGCCGCAGACATGATGGCAAAGTTAACTGGAATTAAAGTTTTCACAAAAAAATATCCTGCTGGAGTTCTTACAAATACTAAGCTAAGAGATTTCTTCGAGAATGAATTAACAATTGTTTGCGATTCGTGGTTAGATAAGAACTCACTTCATGACACTTTAAGAGTGAAGAAAAAAGTTTTAATGGTTTGCGATACAAACAACCACGCTAACGGAGCAGATAAGATAATTATTGGTAATAATAAAAGTCCGAGAAGCCTTGGATTAATTTTTTACCTACTAACAAGAGAGTATCTTAAGGCAAAAGAACTTTCTACAGAAGGAATGCCAGACATTGATTGGTGGACTGAAGAAGCAGAAGAAGGCGTCAGCTCAAGTGCTGGGGCAAAGTTTGGTGTTTAAGATTAAACTAGTTTTAATAAAAATAAAATGACATTTACAAATGTAGAAATTGCTACACACTACTGGACTGTACGAGGACAATTTGGAAAAGGCCAAGATGCAATTTTCAGAGAAGGACTTATGAAAAGAATTGCTGAATGGCCAACAAGTATTCATGAAGAGTTTGAACAAACAGGAAGAGTTCCCGAAGGAATACTTCCTAGAAGAGGCAAAAACAACAGAGAGCAAAGAGAGATAACTTCTTTTTTAAGAACTGGGAGAGCCCCAATTGTTCTGGATCCCCCCAGAGCAGGTTACTTAGAAAGCCCCGGAAAATCTAGAGATGGAAGAATGTTACCTGTTGCAAGAATGGAACAAGCTCATTCACAAGTTGTTTATGGCGGAGAAAGAGTCTGTATTAAACCCGAGTATTAAATCTTCATAAGCAACCAATTAACTTTTTGTTTTGGTTGTTTTCTAATAAAAGGATTATACTTATTTATTGGTCTTAAAAAATCAAAACGAGGTTTCATCTTTACTAAAACATACTTCCCTCGAAGTTTACTTCCATTAAGTTCGACAACTATCTTTTCTGGTTTTCTATCAATCATTCTGTACGGGCCCTTGTCCCAAATTTTTACTGTTCCTTTTCCGTAACCTTCTTTTATTTCTCCCTCGAACCCAATGTAACTTCTAGGATGATCTTCAACTTGAACTGCAAGCCTCTTTACTCCTCTTTCCTTTGGAGGCTCTTTTGGAACAGCCCAACTTTTTAGAGTTCCACCAATATCAAGACGGAAATCCCAGTGTAAATGAGTTGCTTTATGCTGATGTACAACAAACCTTGCCATTGCTCAAAGAACAGTTTTTGTTTTATAAAGTTTTATTTAAGATATCTTAAAGGATAATCTCTTAGTTTATGGTAGTTATTAGAAAGTAGTAACAAATAGAAATATTTATAAAGTTTGATATTCTAGAAATATTAACAAAATAAGGTATCAAAAAAATAAAAATGGCTAAAAGACTTTCAGTATTCGCTGCAGAACAAGGCGGATGGTATGTTCGTGCTGTAGAAGGAACTCCGGATGAAGTAAGAACAGATTTCGGAAAAGTTGCTCTTGCATACGAATCAAACGGAGTTGTTGCTAGACATTACTCTGATGAACCCTTACTAAAAATTGGAAGATCGGGTTGTGGAGCAACTCAGTTCTCACCAGATATTAGGGCTCGTGACGAGATAGATACACCAAATAATCTATACTGCCCTAGGATAAAAGTAAAGGGCAAAGGATTTCTAAGCAGAGATGTTCTCGTTGCTACAAAAGTTATAGACGATCTTGCTAAAGAAGGATGGGATAGAGGATACTTTGATAATACTCAAAATCCACCAAGGTGGGTTCCGGGAGAATCTACTTTCGAAGGAAAGTGGAGAAGATAATTAATTCGTTGGCTTCTCAATCTTTGTTCCACACTCTGGACAGAATTTCATGTTATCAGCAAGGATAGAACCACAACTCGGACATTTGATTTCAACTTTTCTCATCTCAATTACTGGTTTGTAATTTGATTTTCCAGAAAGAATTTTTCCGAGAGCGCCAGCAAATTCCTGATTTCTCTGAAGTTCATTCATTCGTTCTTGCGTGTAATTTGCATCCATCTTTCTTCACCTCGTTTAAATCTGCAACAAAATAAAATTTTAATATTTATAAATTTTAGGTATTACTCAGAAGAAAGAAAAATTTAAAGTTTAGAATTCTCTCGGAGAAGATAGTTTACTCCGTCGGAAAAATCAACGAAACCTTTATAAACCTCTTTTTTCTTCATCTTTTCATTAACTAAGATGAGTACCTTAATCACATATTCAAATAATGTTAGGGTATGAGGTATGTAGAAGTCGTCATCTTAGTTGTGTTTTCTATACATATACTAATAAGATCAAATAATAACAAAGCCAATAGATAGGAGATGTGTGAAGTGATTTTTCATCTTATGGAAAAATTGCGTAATTGATTTTCTCGTCGATAAGACAAAGAAAAATATGAAATTATTGAAATCTAGTTTATCCTGCTAGCGGCTGCGGCTCTCTGGTTTACACTTAGACATGCAAGTCTGACGTTGAGTCGGCGAACTGCTCAGTAACACGTAGCTAACCTACCCTTAAGTCAGGCATACCCTCGGGAAACTGAGGTTAATTCCTGATAGGAGATTTACCCTGGAAAGATTTATCTCTAAAACTCGCGCTTAAGGATGGGGCTGCGGCGGATTAGGTAGTTGGCGGGGTAATAGCCCACCAAGCCGAAGATCCGTAAGGGCTCTTAGCGGAGAGGCCCTGAGAGGGAATCTGAGATACTATTCCCAGC
>CABMGN010000003.1 GCA_902385635.1 uncultured archaeon
GGCGACTTTGAGGGTAGGGGAGGCCTCTCCCTCAGAGGCACAAGCCGCATCGAGCGCTTTCTGCACGCAGTTTAACTCCTGCACAAGCGTTGCGACCTCTTCCCTCGAGACGCTTCCCTTCTGGTGGGCGAGGTAGAGGCTGCTAGCTGAAAGCTGGAGCATCCTCTGCAAAGCCCTTTGCTGCTTTCTGTCAAAATCTAGGGTATAGCGGTACTCTTTGAGGATCGCAAAGAGGGTGTAGACCTTGGAGCGCAGCTTCGCCCGTGCGATCTCGGTATGGCTCACATTCTGGTTCGCCTGGATCTGCTTGAAGAGAGTCTGGAAAACCTTCCCCGGGTTATTGGAGACTTGAGTTCCCAGATTGAAGGGGGAGGTAAGAGTTGTTTCTTCGCGTTGGCACGTAGCTAGGAGCTGCTGCATCCTCTCGATGGGAGACCCGGTTTCTTGGGTCTGGGCGGGAGCTGCCAAAATGGAAAGGTTGAGAAAACCGAGCATCTGCTCCTGGGTAAGACTCCTCAAGGTTAGCGTTGTGGGGATCTTGACCTTGCCTGCAACGGCGACACTTTGTACGCCAGAGAGGGTCACCATCGAGGCGCCCCGTCCGATGATCTTCAGGTGCGTTCCCGCTGTGTCTTTCGAAAAGAGGTAGAAGAGCTCATCGCCGGGCTGCTTGTTCGCAAGGACAAGGAGCTGTTTGCCCATCTCGAGATTTTGGACCTGCGTGACCCATTCGGATAGAGGATTGACAGCTTCTCCCTGGAAACAGCGGAGGCGGAAACAGGGCAAGGAGATGGGTGCACGCATCTCCCGCTCCTGCAAGGCGTTTAGCTGCTTCTCGAGCTGACCGATGCACTCCAGAACAGGGGAGGCGTCCCCATCTGCCTGAAAAAAGTTCTTAAAGTAGGAGAGGAGCTCCAGGGAAGAGAGGCTCTCCAGCTGCAGCGATGCCGCTTGGTTTGTCCTGTCGAAGGCCGAAACGATCCCCAAATTCAGGAGTTTTTGGGGGTATAGCCACTGCAAGAACTTGCGGAAAAGACGGTCGATAAAAAGGATGACTCTATTTTGGTACTGAGCCGAGGGGGTTAACCGGACGATCTCTTTGTTTTTGGCCAGGAGAGGGGAGTTGGTGGGGATAACATTTTGTTCGAAAAGAGGTTTCCCGAAGATATCGTTAGCGATGTTAACCAATGGCATGGCATTATAAAAGAAAGGTTTAGATGGCCAGAATTCGTACATTAAGAGTTTATTTAGTTCAATGCCAAGAATTTTACAAAAAGGTTAATTTTTAAATTTAAATCGTCCACAGGTGTTGTTGGTATTTACAACGCCAAGGCGCAGCAGGATCTCTTTTGCGTCTTGGCGCCTCCGCGTTCAAACCGCCTTTTAGCAAATCTTAAAACGTGCTAAACTCACTGACATGACCCTACCCAATCCGCCGGCCGGCATTCAACATTTTCCCAATCTCATTGAGGGTGGGTATACCTATGTGGACAAAACACGTTATTTGTACGCGTTGATTCAAGAAAAACCCGGTTGTTTCCTAGCGCGCCCACGTAGATTTGGCAAATCGTTGCTCGTCTCTACGTTGGAAGCTCTATTTCAAGGAAGAAGGGAGCTCTTTTCGGGACTGTGGATAGATTCTTCTGATTATGATTGGCGCCCTCACCCCATTATTCGACTCGATTTTTCCTCCATATCCTCAGATAATCCGGCTATTTTGTCGGAATCTTTAAAAGACACTTTAAAAGCGATTGCATCGCGGTATGGTATAGAAGGAATAGAGAGAGAACTTCTTAAATCCACATTCAATGCTCTTGTGGAAGAGCTGCACCAACGCCTGGGGCCTGTGGTTATTCTTGTGGATGAATACGACGAACCCATCGTCCGTTATATCGATGAGCCTGAAAAGGCTGAGGCCAACCGGGATATCTTGAATAGATTTTATGCGGACATGAAGGCTCAAGAGAGATACCTGCGCTTTATCTTTGTGACAGGGGTCAGCCAATTCACAAAGGTTTCCTTATTTTCCGGGTTGAACAACTTGCATCTTCTCTCCTTTCGAGAAGACTGTGCGGATTTGCTGGGGCTTACAGAAAAAGAGATCCGCACCTATTTTTCTCCCAACATCCAATACTGGGCGCAGAAAAGGGGGGTAACGGAGGAAGAACTACTTTCCCTTCTCAAGACTTGGTACAACGGCTACTCCTTCACTTCCTTTTCAGAGCCTCCCAAGACTTACAACCCTATCTCGGTTCTGAATTTTCTGAAAACAGGGCAACTGGATAATTATTGGTTTATGACTGCCACACCCACGATGGCTATCAAAACCGCCCAAAAGCGCAATTTCCCGCTCCTTAAACTGGAAGAGGATATACCGGCTGGAGAGGAATTGGAACAAACCTATGATATCACTACCATGGATGTCCACGTCTTGCTCTATCAAACGGGGTACCTAACCATCCGCAAATTCGATAAAAAAACGCAGACCTATTTCCTCAACTTTCCC
>CABMGN010000004.1 GCA_902385635.1 uncultured archaeon
CAAACTTATCACATATCTTAGATGGGCGGAGACCTACTTTTAGCTGGTTATATATGAACAAGTTCAAATTTGAACTTCCTAGTTGATTTTGAACTTCTTTAGAAACCATGTCGAACCTCCCTTAAGATGATCCTGCAGATTTTCGTTTGTCTGCCCCTCTTATCTTCAAAGTAAAGTATGCCTTGAACCAGCCAAAGAGTGCCTTCAAGAAAGGGAATGCAGAAATCACAGGGAAGCATGCAAGAACCTCCTAAAAACGATAAAAGTTAGTTTTTGATTAGAATAAGAACAACGTCGGTAATGGCAGTTTATGGCATCTAAGGTGTCCCAATAGCGATATAATTGGCTGTCGAATTTTGTTTGTTTCCATGAAAAACCCAAGAGAAAATCATATTTAAATTTAAGTGCAGAAAGGTTTATAACTCGTAAGTTTACAAGAGATAGATGAGACCTTACGCACCAAATCTTAGAATTTTTATAGATAGTAGAAGTAGGGGAAGACTTACTGTAAGCTATGCTGGAAACATAAATAGAGTTTACTCTGGAGAGAGCAAAACTTCTTATCCGTTTAGGGGGGCGTATCTTTGTGGACAAAAAGAAGTAGTAGATTTGCTTTATCAAATCGCTTCTGAACATCACGATGAATATTTTATAATTTCCCAAAAAAGCCTTTCTCAGATAAAGAATCAACAGATTAGAGTTATTTTTGGGGCTGAGGTTATGTTACATAATAGAAATGTCGGTGAAAATGTAAAACTTAGAAAGGTAGCTGAAGGTAGAAAGGCGCTAGAAAGAAGGGCAGAGACGGGTGTTGTCGGATTTTAATTCTTAAGTCCTATAAGATTTTAGTGCGTGTGCAATACTGTTAGCTGTTTTTTGGATAGCAGTGGTTATATCTTTAGGTTTAGTTAAATATCCGACAGGAGAGATAATGAGGTCATACTGATATTTATCTCCAATTGGGGGGCCAGCCTCAACAAATTTAACTTGCGCTTGAAAATTCGCTTGTTCTGTAAAATAACGAGAGAAGAGAGTATTTAGTGATGAGGCTATTTCCCTAGAAGTAAGGAGTTTTAGAGAACTTCCTCTGCAAGTAACTCCGCCGAATCGTCTAAATTCTTTTTCAGCATCTCTTAAAGATTCTTCTATTGTCTTAGGCATAAAACTTTAAAACTGGGACATTTTTAAAGATAGTATGAAGCAGAAAACAATTGAGGGGATTCAAGAAGAGTATGATCTTGAACTAGATAAAGTCGTTAAAGAAATAAAGAAAAAGAGAGCGAAGATTGTTCTTCTTCAATTTCCAGACGGATTGAAACCCTGGGCCACAACAATAGTTGACTATTTGGAACAAAAAACTAATAAAGTAGAGTTTATTATCTGGTTAGGAAGTTGTTATGGTGCATGTGATACTCCTGTCGGTCTTGACGATTTAAAACCAAAGATTGACTTGGTTGTTCAGTTTGGACATAACGAGATGATGCCTGGATACTAAGATGGAAAAAAAGGATATTCACAATGTGTTGAGAGAAATAATTCCTTACTTTGACAAGGAAGACAAGTGGAGAGTTGAAGGTAGTGCAAACCTAAAAATTCAAGGTATTGAAACCTATGTAAAAGACCTAGATCTTGTTGTTAGCCTTGAGACATTCAGAAAGCTAAAGAAGAAACTTGGAAACAAGATTCTTTCTGATAAATTTATCCCGGATAAAGGAAAGTTTGTTCTAATACTAAATATAAAAGGCTTTGAAGTAGAGATTATTCGCTACTATGATCAAAGTTTAGAGATGTTAGATAGAATTCTTGAAGAAGAGTGGTGGGGAATAAGAGTTAGAATTCTGCCCCTAAAATATGCTAGAGAAGTTTATCAGAAAGTTGGGATGATCGAAAAAGTTCAGTTAATTGATTCTTATACTAAAAAGTAAATTATCTAAAATTTAGATGCATTCTACTTTCTTGAATTTCTTCTGCACCAAAATATTTGCTGTTTAATCCTTCTGATCCATATGGCCTTTCACACTCAGAACCCATCTTTTCAAATGCGATCTGGGCAATCTTCATCCCAGGATATAACTTAATTGGAAGTGGACTTGCATTGAATAGTTCTAGAGTAAGTTTAAGAGAATTTCCGGGATCAAGAAAACCTGCAGTAGTATGGATTATCAACCCAAGTCTTGCAAGGGAACTTTTTCCTTCAAGTCTTCCAACGTGATGAGAATCAACACCTGTTTTTTCTTTTACCAGTGCGAGAGCAAAACTCCCCGGATGAAGTACAAAACTTCCTTCTGTGGGAATATGCACCTTCTCCATCATTCCATCAACTGGTTTCTTTGTGTCAATTATCTCGGATTCGTGTGGTTTGAAAACCCTGAATTCGTGATCAAGATGAAGATCATAGCTTGCAGACTGTAAGTTATCCTCACTAAAGGGGAGAATCTCTATATTTTTATTTTGAATGGCCTCTTTTATTTGTCTATCACTTAAAAGCATTCCAGATAAGCCCAAAGGGTTTTTATAAAACTTTATTACTACTCAAAATTATAACCAGCCGAGTAATAAAGAGAAACCAACAAGTAAGAAAATAATTCCTGCAATTAAATGCATTTTTCTTATGTTTCTAGCTCGCCAATCTGAAACCTGCTGTGCAGAACCTAAGCCCTTGTATACAATAAAGGTAATTATCAACAGAGGTAATACAATTATTAAATTAAAGTAAAGCAACCAAGGAAGAGCACCAAGCAATCCGAGATTAGCTAATGATTCTGTTGCGACAAGTAGAGGAGCCATCGTACACGGAGTTAAAAATAAAGAGATTATAATACCAATTACAAATGCCCCGGCTGGGGAAGTAATTTTTTCAATTATTCTTTTTGCTTTTGAACGCATCCAGATAGGCATCTCTGTTCCGAGACTTCCCGGTTTGTACATAAAGAAATCTTTAATTTGTAATGCACCAATTACCATTGAGAAAATTGCAATGAAATATTTTAGATAGACTGAACCTGTTAAAAGAAAACTAGTGAATGTTTGGAAGAGTTGAACCAAAACAAGACCGTAAAACAGATAACCTAGAAAGATTGCAGAAATAAAGGCAAGACCTGCATACAAAATTCTTTTTTTTGCCTTGACTTCTTCTTGACCACCCATTATAGCAACCAATACAAGAATAAGCATTGCTATTTGACACGGATTAACAGAATTAATAAAAGCAAGTATAGTTATTCTTCCAAGAGTTATGGGGTCGGCCATTTTAGCACCCAGTAACCCTTTGAAGAGTCTCTATTTGTTGAAGCCCAACATACTGTTTCCCTTCGATAATCCAGGTTGGTGTTGCCTGAATACTTTTATTCAAACAAAGATCTAAATTATAAAAGCAGTCTATAGTCTTAAGATACTGGTAAGAATCCCCAAACATTTTTTTCTGGTCTTCACAGTGAGTACACCCAAGTTTAACATATAATTCTGATTTATCACCAATGCATTTTGCAATATCTGCTGGAACTCCGGGATTTAAGCTTCTAAAGTAGATAACCGAAAGAGCTACAATCACAACGAGAATAATCACTCCAAGAGTAATCATTGAATGTCTTTTCATAATAAGACTAGTGTTTAAGAAAGTTTTTAAGGTTTGTGAATTTAAATTTTCCCGGCGATTAGTAATCAGGAAGTTCTTCTTGAGTCTTATAAGGTTTCTTTGCTGGACTCTTTGAAACACTCTTTTTTGGAGATTCTTCTGAGTCAAGAGACTCTACTGGCTCTGTTAACATTTCAGATTCATCTATAGAATTGATTATGTCTTTGAATTTTTTGAAATCTCCACCAAGGATTCTTACTCCAGATTTTGTAAAACCAGTGTATCTCTCACTAGAAACAAACTCTCTTATTGTAAGCCCTTTTCTTCCGCCAAAATCATCTATTCTTATTACAATATCAGTAGTATCATTTTTATTGATTTTACCTAAGTCTTTTTCCATAAGAGATGGAGATAAAAACGGTTTATAAAGGTTTAGAGTATTTTTTGAAACTCATTAACTGAGTTAAGAATTGCTAGATGCCTATATCTTTTCAGAGGTTTTCCTTTTTCAAAACCAGTTTTAACTCCGACAAACTCAACTCCCGCAGATTTTGCTGCTTGGGCGTCATAAATACTATCTCCTACAGCTAGAACTTCTTGTTTTTTTACTTTCATTTTTTTGATTACATAAAGCATCTGCTCGGGAGAGGGTTTTCCGTGTTTAACATCATCAACTGTGGAAGCTAAAGTAAACATTTTTCTGAATTGTTTAGTAGTTGATCTTACATAAGAACTATAACTAGATCCTGTTGCTAAAACAAATTTTATTTTTTTATTTTTAAAATACTGAAGAGTTCTCAAAACCCCCGGAATAGACAAATCTTTTTTTCCCAGGATCTTATCATAGATTTTTCTTCTTTCTATTCTCAGTTTAGAAAAGTCTCCTTTTAATCCGTATTCTTTTTTAAGATGAGTGAATATTTGTTCAGAGTTTTTTCCCATTAAAGAATGAACATACTTATATGGGACTTTTACTCCGTGTAATTCTGCAACTTTCAGAAAAGCTAGAGTATGATATGGAAGAGAATTTATTAGTGTCCCATCCAGGTCAAAGATAATAAGCTTTTTTTTAGATAGATCTCCTCTTTTCATTGAGAAGAAAACAAAAGAATGTTTATAATTATTTCTTATTGTTTTTTAGATGGCTATTTAGGAAAATAAAGTAATCTGTTTTCTCTGAATTTGCTAGTTTTTCAACTATTAACTCGGGAGTTGAGTGTGCGAGTCTTCCTAAAACGGGGTTGTGATCTACAATAAGATTAAATCCTTCGTCAAGACCCTTTGCTTCTATACCGTCGATTCTTGTGAGAATAGGAAGATTTTTTTGGATTTCATATCCTAAATGTGTTGCGACAATCAAAAAGCAATTTTGTTTTAAGAAAAATTCTGCTGTAGCAGCAATTATCTCTCCTGCAACTCCCGGCTCAGTTACTGACTCTATTTCATCTGCAAGAATAAGTGTTTTTGCTCCAGGTTTTATTTTTGACATCTGAGTAAGAAGAGTTTCAAATGCCCCTTTACTCTCAGATCCTTTATTTTTCGCGAAGTAATATACATCTGTGAAGAGAGGTATCTTTGCTTCACCAGAAATAGGAAAACCCAATTGAGCAAGGGAAACTAATTGTAAGACATGTTCGAGAAGTGTTGTTTTTCCTCCAGAATTTGCCCCAGTTAAAATAGAACATCTGTAAACATCGTTAAGTTCGAAGGAGATATCTCGAGGATGGTCAAGAAAAATATTTTTTGAGTTTTTGATTAAAAGTTCTTCAGAAAGTAAAGGAAAATTAGTTTTATCCTTTACAAACTTAGAAGTGCCAGACAGGAAATCAAATAAGATTAGAAAATCTGAAAGTTCTTGGAGCTTTCTAGGAATTTCTTTTATTCTAAAAGAATTATTTTTTATTTTTTGAGCAGAATCAAAGTATTCTGAACTATTTTTTCTCTGAAGGAATTTTTCCAGTTCAGGTTCATCAATAGAAACAGGTATCCCGAGATTCAAAACTTCTAAAGGAATGTTTGACTTTCTAACTTCCTCCTGAACTATGGATTTTATAGGTGGAGGAAGGATTTGTTTACTAATCATTGCGATTAGAGAATCTCCAGAGACCATCATATCCTTTAATCTATCTGAAACTCGCTCATTGATCTTGTCTACCGCAAGTTCTACGCTGTCTCGGGTTATTTCTTCTGACTCGCTTTCAGAGGTAAGATCTAGAAGAGAGCTTAATTCTTGCACCAATTCGTTTAGTTCTTCAGATATTGGTCCTTTTCTTAAAATTTCTAGATTAGCTTTCCAGGAAGATAATTTTTCAAGATGTCTCTCCAGATAAACTTCTTCTACTGATTTTAAAAAAACTGCTTGAGGAAGAGATTCAAGAGCGCGAGAGAACTCATCACAGTTAATAATCTGGATTAAATCATACGACTCCAAGAGAGAAATGTCTGATTCAGAGATAAGCAATCTAACGGGACAACCTGCTTCTTTTAATCTCATGAAAGTTTGTGAATTTTCAGTCACAACCAGGACGTCATATTTCGGCTTCCAGGTTTGTTTAAGGGGAAGTAAGAAGTTCAAGAAAGAATTATCGAAGTTTATTGATTTTTTTAGTTCATTAAAGAAAACCTGCCTTTGCTTTATTTCTTCTAAGCTTTCTGTAAAGGAAAAAAAGTTTAGGAGATTTCCGGTGTCAGGAAAAACAAAATTGTTGGAGATCTTAATTAAAACTCTATTATGAACAGACTTTCCATCACGGGTTTTGAAGATAGATTCCGAACCATTCTTTACAGGAGTTCTTTGTTTATTGAATGGGGAAAGATTATTCTCAGAGATAAAATTAAGTAATTCCTCTTTCATAAAATAAATAATCTGAGAAGTTTTTTAAGGATTTATGTGATTAATCCTTGATTTCAACCTTAATGTTAACGTTTTTTGGTATTTGTAAACGCATGATATTGTGAAGAACTTTTTCGTTTGCTGGAAGATCGATAAGTCTTTTGTGGATTCTCATTTCAAATCTGTCAAAAGTAGCTGTACCATTTCCACAGGGAGATTTTCTAGTAGTTATTTTTAACTTCTTTGTAGGCAAAGGAACTGGGCCAGAAATAACAATTCCGGATTTTGATGCAATATCTTTGATGGTATTACAAATAGAACTAAGCATTTCGATGTCTGTGCTGTTTAGTTTTACTCTTACTTTAGGCATTTTATTTTCCTCAGGACATATTTGCCTTATGTCCTAATATGAACTATAAAAAAAGTTGGTTTAAAAAGGTTGCTAAGTCACTCTTTTTGAAAGGATTCTAGGTATTCTGACTCAACAAAGTGAAGTTTTCCGGGAAGGATAAAACAGAAGGGTGCTTTAACTCCTTTGAATCCTTCTAATTCAGAAAGAGGCCGGTACAAGATTTTTTGATTCTTTGTTCCTATTTGCTGACCAACAATGATTTTGCTTAGACTGACTTCCTGGTTTTTAGCAGAAATCTTCAATTCGTTAAGGGCGTCTGGAAACTGGAGACCGATATCTACGAGGATTAAGCTATGTGCTCCGATTGAGGAATTCTCTTTGACTATTTTCATAAAACTATCTGGTGTAAACTTCTTCTTTTCATCCCATTTTGGCATACTAGCTATTTTTCCAAATTTATAGATTTGTAAACCAGTCACGCCAACAGCGTCTAGAACAGTAGCGTTATGTACTACTTTGCACTTTACTCCAGAAAGATTGGACTCTTGCACCATAGTTATATGAGTTGTTGCCATAAGAGGATTACCGTAGATTAAAAGAGCGACATCAAGTTTTCTTGCTTCATCAATTATTTTAAGAGATTCTACAAACTCTCTGTCTGCAGGAAATAATTTTTTACCTATAACTTCTTCTAAATGTTGGGTTGAATACGGGAGCTCTACTGTGTAGTTTTCCAAATAAATCTTCTTACATTTCTTTACAAGATTAAGCCCTTCCTCAGATATAGAGTCTGCATTCAAACCAAGGCCAATTAGGAATAACATAAAAAAAGAAGAAAAAAAGAATTATTAAAGGTTTAGTTTAATGCTTCTTTTTGCCGATGCTCTGACTTGTTACTGCTATCAGGAAAAGGCTAGAAAAGAAGAGAGGATCATTTTGGGTAAAAAGCCCAAAAATAGCTGTTATAGCTGCTAAAAAAACTAGTAGTTTAAACCACTTTTCGCCGCCCTTTAATTCCTCTTTTGTAAGCTTTGAAAGTATAATTCCTATTGGAAAACCTAAAAGTACAACAATAATTGCAACTAAGAGTTGTATCATAATTTATTTAAAACTCCTAATTATTTTAAACCTATGTACTCAAAGTATTTAGTTGTTGCAAGTAGGAAAGACAAAGCAGGATATAATATAGTCTTACAACTTACTCAGTTTGGGAAGTATGAAGTTTATATTGTAGATGAAGAGATAATCTATACTGAAAGTTTGAAAAAAGAAATCATTGAGCAGTTTGATTTTATCATATTCGCTTCGAAACACGAATCAGAGAAGCAAGTTAAAACACTCTCCTTGCATGCACCGGGAAATTGGAAGACAGCAGATTACGGTGGAGTCAAGGGCAAGGTTTGTAAGAGTTCAGCAGTGTTTCAAAAGCAGATGTTTGAGAAGTTAAAAGAGAATGCTGAAGAGCATAATCTGAAAGGATACGAGATAACACTTGAGTGCACTCATCACGGGCCGTTAATAGACAAGCCATGCGTCTTTATTGAAATTGGTGCTACGGAAAGAGAGTGGAGAGACCCTAAAGCATCTTTTGTTGTAGCAAAAACAATTCACCAGATGATTAGTGAGTTTAAAGAAAACAAGTATAATGAAATTGGAATCGGAATTGGTGGACCACACTACTGTCCAAATTTTAATAAAATCCAGATGGAGAGTAATGTTGCTATCTCGCATATTATTCCAGAATATGCTTTGCCTTTAACAGAAGAACTTTTGAAAGAAGCCATTGCAAAAACAGAAGAAGAAGTCGATTTCGCGATTATTGATTGGAAAGGTGTTGGAAGAGCTGAGGAAAGAGATAAAATGTTAAAAATTTTAGAGCAAAATTATATTCAATATAAAAGAACAAGCGAGATAAAGTAATTAACTCAAAAATTCCATATATACTTCTAGATGATCTTCAGTAGGGTACTCTTCTACAATTGCGCAGTTTGGAACTTTCTTTGATAGTTTTTTAATAGAGTCTAAGTCTGTTAAGATTCTTAATTTTTGATAGTCTTTTCTTAATCTGGTTTTAGGGAACTCTCTTCTTAATTGGTTGAAGAACAAGTCTAATTCTTTTCTTAATCTATTTCTGTCCAGTTTTTTTAATTCTGATTCAAAAGTTGGTTTTGTTTCTTTTAGGTAGATTGCTCCTCTTAAAAGTGTACCCTCTTCAGTTATTTTATCAAAAGTTTCTGCAACTTTTTTAGCACGTACTTTTATCCTCTCACAAAACTGGATTTTATCCTTGAATTCTGCAGAACAGTAATGTATTCTTACTTTTTTATTTTTAAAATGGTTTAGAATGTTCAGAGCAGTTTTTTCACTATTGGTTACTTCGTACTTTTCGTTTACTTTCCACTTATGTTTTTTATACTCTTCTTCGTAAAGTGTGGCGTATTCTAGTTCGTTTAGATTAAAGAAATTAACATACTTTTTACAGAAGTCTATTGCTTGGATTACTTCTTTTTCTTTTCCTGGAAGAACAGGTATCTCTATACCTACTTCAGGGAATTTATTTTTCAATAAAGATAGTTTTTTCCATTCTTTTTTATTTTCTATGTCAAGATGTATTCTTAACTCATCCAAGCCAGAATCTTTTAGTTGTTTTACTGATTTTGGACTTACCAAATCAAGAGAGGTATAAAGATGAATATGGAATTTTTTACCGAATTTATTTTTTAATGCTCTAATGTAAGAAATTGTTCTAGATAATTTAGAAAGCGGATCTCCCCCAGTTATTCCGGCACCTTTTGAGTTACTCTTTTCTACTTCTTCTAATAAATCTTTGATACTCTTGACATTGACTTCGTTTGCGTAGATAACATCCTTGTTCTTTTTTTCCTTTGAAAGAGGACAGTAAATACATCTTTTTGGACAAATACCGGTAACAAAAAGAACTAGCTTTTCTCCGGTAAAACAGAGTTGACAACCTTTTGATAATTTCCCTAAATGCTTTTCTATCATACTTTCATAAATAAAAAGAAGTTTAAAAAGATTAAATTAATCTCTTTATGTGGATTATTTTTTTTCTTGCGGCAGCTTCCCCACGCCGAATAGTTTGATCTATTTTTGAATCATCAAAAAGCCCGACATTGGGGAGAGACAAGTTAATTAAAACGTCGGGTTTATGCCTCTCAACTTCGAGAGTTTCAACCCTAGACTCCATCACTCTTAGGGCATTCTGAATTGTATCCAAAATTCCAGGAATTTTTTTCTCTAAACTTCGAGTAGTTGACTCTTGATTGAAATGAGTCTTTTTTTCTTTAATAAATCCCAAATTAACTCCAATTACAACGTCACAACCAATTTTTCTAAGTGCTTGAACCGGTAGAGGATCAACTACCCCCCCATCAACTAAAAGTTTATCCTTGATCACTACCGGGATAAAAACTCCGGGAATAGCACAGCTAGCATGAACTGCTTTTGAAACATCTCCACGACTAAATATAAGTTCTCTTTTATTTTCTAAATCAAATGTTGAGACGTAAAGTGGGATCTTAAGGTCTTCAAAAGAGACATTATCTAATTTTTTTCTTAGAAATTTTTCAAATTCTTCACCTTTGATTAATCCTTTCTTGGGAAAAGTATAATCTAGTAATTTCTTCCAAGCTGTTTCCTTAGTAATTTTTTCTAATTCTTTTGCATCTGGTTTATACGCATAAAATGCACCAACCAAAGAACCTATACTTGAACCAGAAATAGCATCTATCGGGATTTTGTATTTTTCCAAAATTTTTAAAACACCAACCAGAGCTGCACCCTTTGCTCCACCACTTCCTAATGCGATCCCCACTTTTTTTCTTTTTATCATTTTCTCTGAAAACGCCCAGTGCAGGAATCGAACCTGCGGGCCCCGAAGGGCTCGGATTAGCAATCCGATGCAATACCACTATGCGAACTGGGCTTATATTTTTATTGATTAAACAAAACTTATAAGGTTTATTGTTAGAGAGAAACCTTTAAAAAATCGACGGAGTAAGAAGGTACATAGCGGGGTAGAGCAGCCTGGAGTGCTCGCAAGGCTCATAACCTTGAGGTCGTGTGGTTCAAATCCCACCCCCGCTACTCTTGTTTTTACTCACAAAAGCAGAATAAAGCTTTTATACTAACTTCTTTTTCGGTTTGCATGTTAAAATTGGGGATAGATGATGCTGGAAGAGGGCCGGTAATTGGGCCGATGGTTCTTGCTGGAGTTTTGATTGATGAAGCAACAGAAGACCTCTTAAAACGGGAGGGAGTGAAGGATAGTAAACAGCTCACACAGAAGAGAAGAGAGTTTTTAGAAAATTTAATAAAAGAAAAAGCAGAAACTTTTGAAATTGTAGTTGTCTACCCGGATGAAATAGATGAAAAAACCGCAAAGAATCAGCTAAATGATTTAGAAGCAATTGCCTGTGCAAAAATAATAAATAAAATAAACAAAGGGTATAACAAAATAAAAGTTCTAGTTGATTGCCCATCAGTGAGTATCGCCAAGTGGCAGGATTCTTTGAAGCTAAAAATTGAAAACCTTTCAAACCTAGACATTTCTTGCGAACATAAAGCAGACCAGAATCATGTTTCGGTTTCTGCTGCATCTATTCTAGCAAAATGTGTTAGAGAAAAGGAGATGGCTATCTTAAGAGAGAAATACGGAAGAGAAATTGGCTCGGGTTATACTTCTGATCCCCTAACTCAGAGGTTTATAGAAAGATACTCTCAAAAGTATAAAGATGACGGCATTTTTAGAAAGTCTTGGGTGACTTGGAAGCAAGCACAAGCTGATGTTGAACAAAAGAAACTATTCTAAGAATCTTTAAAAATTGGGTTTTCCTTCTGTAATTATGACTTATATCAAAAAGTTGGTGATGCAGGGATTCAAAAGTTTTGTTAAAAAGACAGAATTGCCGTTCACAGAAGGGATTAATGTTATTCTTGGCCCAAACGGTTCTGGAAAGTCTAATGTTACAGATGCCCTTTGTTTTGTTCTTGGTAGATTAAGTGTAAAGTCCATGAGGGCAGCAAAAGCAGGAAATTTAATCTTCATGGGATCGAAGAATGTTCCGGCAGCAAAAGAGGCTTCTGTTGAACTTGTGTTTGATAATTTATCCAGAATTTTTTCAATTGAGCAAGATGAGATTTCTATAAAAAGAATTGTTAGGAAAAATGGGCTTAGTATTTACAAGATAAATGAAGAAACAAAAACAAGACAGGATGTTTTAGGTCTACTTGCACAAGCAGGTATAGATCCGAATGGATTTAATATAATTCTACAGGGGGAAATTCAAAATTTTGTTAGAATGAATGGTGAAGAGAGAAGAGGAATTATCGAGGAGGTTGCGGGAATTTCAATTTATGAGTCAAGAAAAGAGAAATCTCTACATGAACTTGAAAAAACTGAAGAAAAGTTAAAGGAGATCACGGCTATTTTAAGGGAAAGGACAGCATATCTAAACAACTTAGAAAAGGAAAGGCAACAAGCTCTGAAATTTAAGAAACTAGAGGCAGATGTTCAGAAATATAAGGCAAGCATAATCTTTCACGATCTTTCTAAAAAGAAAAAAGAGATCGAGGGTGTTGAAAAGGAAATTGATCAGAAAAATAAAGAAGTTGAAAAAGTTAAAAAGAAAATACTAGACATTCGTGCAGCAATTGAAGGATTTGAGAGCAAAGTTGGAAATATCAATGGGATGATTCAAAAATCTGCAGGCATTGAGCAGGAAAAGCTCAATCAAGAAATTGCAAACACGAGAGCGGAACTTGCGGGGCTTACTGTAAAATTAGATAATTACGAAAAAAAGCTTTCTGAGCTAGAAAGGCAGAAACAAGATCTTCAAGAAACAGTAAGGAATAATGAGCTTTCTATACGAGAATTACAGAAAGAATCCCCTTCTCTCAGCCAAAAGAGTAAGGAACTAGCTAAGAAAAAACAAGATTTAGAAAAACTTGAAGAAGAGAGGAAAAAATTCTATACAACTAAAGCTGAATTAAGAGCACTTCGAGAGAGATTGCAAGACAAGCAAGGGATTTTACAAAGCTATAATAGTGAAGCTACTTTCTTAATTAAACAAATAGAAAATATTGGGGCGGGCTTATTTGATAAAAAATTCGACGAGAAAAGGATAGATGAGATTAAGGTTAGCTTAAGAGTCAAAAAAGAAGAATTAGAAGGCATAGAGAAAAGAGAAAGAGAGCTTCAACAGATAATACACACAAGCGAGTTTGAAATAAGTAGGCAGGAGAAGGTAATAGAAAATATTGCAAAGATGGATATGTGCCCGCTGTGTAAGAGTAAGATAACAAAAGAACATATTTCTAATATAAATAAGGAAGTTGAACCCCGAGTTAGTTCGCTAAAGAAAGAAATAGAAATGGCAACAAGAGAAATTAATGATATAAACAAGAAAAGGTCTGGATTAAAAGAGTTTATAGAAAAGTCTCAGGAAGAGATTGTTAAAAGAGAAGCTGATTCTGTGAAGATGTCTGAGATAAACTCTAAAAAAGAGCAGATTAAAGGTTTGCAAGAAAAAATAGATAGAACAAAACAAGAAATCTCTGAATTTGACAAAAAAAGAAAGTATATGGAAGAAAACTTTGATGAAAACTCTGGAATCGAGCAAAAATGTGAGTTACTTAGAGTTGAGATTCAGGAAATTTCATTGCGAAGCGAAGAGACTGTTAATTCAGAGGTTTCATTTAAACAGAGAGAGCTTGAAAGAGCAAAAATAAGTTTGAAACAGATGATTAGCGAACATCAGGAACTTGAAGAAGAAGTTGTTAAGATTAAAAAATTGATAAAGGAAAAAGAAGAGCTAGTTGAAAAAAGAAAGCAACAGGAAGAAGAGCTAAGTAAAAAGTTCCAGAAATTAATTGCAGAAAGAGACCAGTATCAAACAAGTATAAGAGAGAATGAGTCTGAAATGCTGCGGGAGCAGAATAAGAATTATAGTTTTGAGCAAGAGATGAATAATTTTAAGATCTCTAAAGCCAAGGTTGGGGCAGAAATAGAAAATCTCGAAATAGAGATGCTAAACTTCCCGAATGTAGAGATAATTAGATCATCCAGAGAGAGTCTTAGTGAGAAGTTGAATAGTGTTAAGGAAACACTTGTTAATATTGGGTCTGTAAATCTAAGGGCACTTGAAGTTTATGACTCAATAAAACAAGAATATGATGCTATTACTGAAAAAGTTGAGATAATCAGCAAGGAAAAAGAGGGCATCATGAAAATAATCCAGGAGATTGATATAAAGAAAAAAAAGACCTTCTTTAGAACACTAGAGTCACTTAATGAGATCTTTTCAAGGAATTTTGCCCAACTAAGTGTAAAGGGTGAGGTTTATTTGGAATTAGAAAATAAGAAAGAACCTTTTGAGGGGGGTGTTGGGATTGTTGTTAAGACTGGGCACGGGAAATATTTCGATGTAACCTCACTTTCTGGAGGAGAACAGACACTAGTAGCCCTTAGCCTGATCTTTGGTATTCAGGAGCTGAAGCCGTATAGTTTCTACATCCTAGATGAAATAGATGCTGCTCTAGATAAAAGAAACTCTGAGAGACTTGCAGGCCTTCTAAGGAAGTATATGGAGAAAGGACAGTATATTGTTATTACACACAATGATGAAGTTATTTCTAGAGCCACAAACCTTTACGGGGTTAGTATGAATGAAGGCGTAAGTAAAGTAGTTAGTTTGAAGATCTGAGTACAGATAGATATTTATAAGTTTTAACCCCTTGAATCTATAATGAAATCTTTCATTGAAAAGTATGTAAAACCATTAAAGTATCATTACCTTATAGTCGGGGCGTTAATCACCTTGTTCAGTATCTTGCAGTCAGCATTTCCAGATTTTGTAGGGCAATCTATTCTTTTGGGCATAGTTCTTTTTGGAATATTAGTAACCTTTACGTACATTTTTTTAGAAATGCAGAGAATATCTAATAAAAATAAAGGTTCTGTGGATGTTCTATTAGTTACCTTATACGAATTTTTTTACATAATGTTTGTTCTCGTATTTTTTCTAGCAGTTTATCAAAAATTTGGTAAAGTCTTTAGTTTTTGTTTAGGATTAACAATCGGGTTGGTTATAATAAGGATATTTGCCTTAATAAGGAGATATTTTGTTATGCTAGAAAAAATAGTTCACAACATTTGGGCTAAAAGGGGGATTAGATTTGGGTGTACCTTGGTCATATTAATTTTTGGCCTAATAGTAATACTCTATACAAATAGCCAAAGCGAATTGTTATCTCTACCCCTGGAGATAGATGCAGTGACTTTAATGCAATGGTTTTATCTTCCGTTGAGCGGAGTAATTTTAATAGGTCTTATGGGAGTATTATTGCAGGGGGTGCTCGATATCTTTAAGAAAAATCCGGAGGGGATTGAGAAGGCCATATGGAAAAAGTCCAAGCTATTCCTTCTTATTAAAAAGTTGAAACGAAAGAAGCTACCGCTAGTGATTAAAAAATAAAAGAAAAAGAGAAAAATAAAAATTAAAAAATTTAATGGAAGTTTAGTAGTAGCTTTCGCCGAACTCTTCAGACTTCGATGGTTTCTTAGCAATCAAGACAATTAAAACGATTAGCAATACAATAAAGATTATTGCCAAAACGATTGTCAAGATAACAATTGGATCTATTGAAGAATCTTTTTCAGTCTTCAAATTGAATGCAATTGTTTTTGCAAGTTGGTCGTTAGCGAATACATTCACTGAGAATGTATATTCACCAGCATCCTCTGCATTAGCAGTTACTTCAACGGTCTTACTTGATCCAGCTGGAACAGCAACAACAGAGTCAGATACAGTAGAAGAAACACCAGAGCTTGATGCTGAGGTAATCTTGTATACTTGAACCTGGTTTGTTGGGTTAACGATTAAGAAGCTGTATACAGCATCTTTACCTGCATCAACAGTAGCACTTGTTGAACTAACAATTATGTTATCAACGAAATTGTTTGTAATAGTAAGCTGCTTTGTGATAGTTATAGAACCATCAGAGTTACTTACATCACAATTACAATCTTGGCTAACGTCCATGCTGTCGCTTGCGATCTTAACTTCAAGTGAGTAAACACCTGGCTTAACATCGTACGGAACAGTTAGGTAAAGTCTTGCGCTTACAGTATCTTCGTTAGTACAGTCCCCATCACATGACTCTAGAGATACTAGATCTCCAAGGTAACCTGACCTTTGAAGGCCAAGCTGTGGTATGCTTACAGTAACGTAAACATCGTTAAGTTCATTGTATCCCATGTTCTTTACAACAATATCTACTGGGAAAGTTTCACCAGCAGTAATTGCTTGATCAAAGGATATTGACTTAACCTCTGGGTTGTATGAAGGTCTCTGTACTCTTAAGTTAATATTCTCGATTTCAGTCTTGTAGTCATTTCCATCAAGAACCACATTAAGAGTTAAGTCGTCAGATAAAACATCCCTAAGCTCAGATGGTACTGTTAAAGTAACATCAGCATGGTAAGTCTTTCCTGATTCAACAGGTTGAGAAGGTGATATCTTGTGAACATCTACCTTTTGACCTTCAAGTTCTGCTTCGAAAGTTACGTCAGAGTCGTTCTGTATAGCAGTGAAAGTAACCTTAACAGTTACTGAATCACCAGCTGTGACTGCAGGAACAACAACCTGAGTTAAACTGCCATTATTATAAACTGCAGTAGTAGTTCCGTCAACTTTGATTTCAACGTTGTCGGCTACATCAGCAGCACTAATAGTAGCAACTAGAAGCAATAGGCTTGCAACTGCCAAAAAAGAAACCAATAGGTTTTTTGTATTCATTTTTGGTTTTTGTGTGTTATTTAATTACACAGAAGAACCTTGTTTTTCTGTAATTTTACAAACCCTAAACCTATTTATAAACTTTATGGTGACAACAGAAATGAACAATTATAAAAGGACGAAAATAGTAACTTTTTGTTCTGACAAATAGTGAATTGCTATTTTATCGACGGTTGAAAAGATTAAGAGTTTTTAATGAGTCTTGGGGGGGATTTGGGCTCTCATTTATCAAAGTAATGCTCTTATTTTTAGGTAAATTATCTAACAAAATTCTTATCTCTTTTTCAGGGGTTAGTTTATGGTGTTTTTCTCCTTTGTCTCCATACTCAATACCTGAGAAATGAACGTGCCATCGTTTATCTTGAAATAGTTTTTTTACTTCTTCAAATTTGTAGTCTTTGTATCTTGCAAGGATATGCGCGAAATCTATGCAGAAGCTACAACCAGTTTGTTCTGACAGAGCGTGGATCTCTTCTATTGAGCCGAAAACATTTATTTTACCCATTATTTCTGGTGTTAACGCCGGGGTGTATTGTTTCTTCTTACACTCTTCTTTAAGTTCAATCACTCTCTGTTTAATATTCTCGAATGTTTGTTCTCGGGTTGTCTTTCCATAAAACCCGCAGTGAAAAATAACCCTCGAAGCTCCCAACCAAGTTCCCACCTCACAACAGTCTAGAATCCTTTTCTTACTTGCCTCAATTTTTTCCTTTTCAGTAGAGTTAAGGTTAATCCAGTAGGGTGCGTGTATTGTTAGTTCAATATCAAACTTTTTTGCCAGCTTCCCGACACTCTCGGCGGTCTTTTGGTCTTTAATAAAAACTCCGTAAGTAAAGGGTATTTCACAAACATGAAAACCTATCTTATGATACTCTTCAAAAGTTTTCTCTGCATCCTTAACAGGACCCATGCCTGCCGGACCTATTTTTATCATTGTAGAATATAATTAAATTAGTATAAAAAATGTTGTTACCTTTTGTCAGAACAGAAGGTTTAAACTGCTTTGCTCAATTCTGTTGATATCTCTCCAATCTTTTCAAAGATGTATTTGTGTAAGTTTTGGATAATTATATTTTGCATTTCTTCTTTTAGCAATCCGTGACAACGCGACAAGTCCTTTTCAGGGTTCACTACATTTCCGTACGGAAGGTAACAGGTCATTGTTTGTCCTTCAAGAATACTTTTTTCTGCTGAACCCTCTCTCAGACTTTTAAGAGTAACGTCTATTTTACAGGAGTCAGAACTTTTTCCTTGAATCTGATAGATCCAAACAGCATCAAGCCCCTCATAAGTAAATTTTGTCTTTGCACATTTTTCTTGGTGAGATCTATAACATGAAAGGTCGTCACATTTGTAGTAAAAAAAGAATGTGAAGTAAATAGCCGCTGCTAAGATTAGTAAGACTAGAATAGCCAAGAATATCTTCAAACCTCTCTTGTGATGCATAAAGAATTTAGTTAATCTAAGTTTTTAAGGATTGCTAATTAAAGACTAAGCATCTGGATATTTTTGCTTGATGCTGCAAAGTTTTTAGCAACAATTGCGGCACAACCAACTTCTTCTGCTGCCTCAATCATACCACCTGTAACTGTACCATCAATTACTAAAGCTCGAGGTTGCCTCTGTATTCTTCTTAGTGTTCCCACCAAAGTTTTTACAGAAACTGCTTTCATTTCTTTAAGATTTTCATCTAGAATTACAGCTTTACCTGAGCCGGCATTCTCGCTTGAAAGTTCTTCTAAGAATTTAATATCTTTTTCAGATAGACTATTTGTTTTTTTTACTGGTTCTGGAGACTCTTCAGAGTCCTGTCGTGAGTATGATCTACCTGTATACCTATTATCAGAGTAAGGTGCTCTTGAAAGATACTCTTCGACAGGAATCTTCTTTCTGAGAGTCATAAGAATTTCCTTTCCAGTTAATTCTTCTACTTCTTTACCATCTGGTGCCATTGCAATATATTTGATCTTTGCATTGTCTAGAACATTCTGGATGATTAACTTTCCACCCCTATCTCCATCAACATAAAGAGTAATTTCTTTTTCTTGAGATAACTCCTTTATTCCTTGAGGAAGTTTTGTTCCGTTCATTGCAACAACGTTTCTAACCCCATTCTTCATTAGGTTAACTAAGTCTGCACGACCTTCAACAAGAATAATTTCGTTTCCTGTCAAGTCTCCGGCAGCAACTTTGTCATCCCCAAACTCTTCAACTTCTCCAAGTTTAACATGACTCTTGATTTCATTTGAAATCTCTCTTGAATCTGTTGATCCCTGAATCTGAGTTAGAAGTTTCTTTGCTCTGTCAACAATGTAATCTCTCTTGCTTCCCCTTACATCTTCAATCTTTTCGATTTCGATACGTGAGTCGCTTGGGCCTATTCTTTCAATTGTTTCTATAGCTGCAGCAATTAAAGTTGTCTCTGACTGATCTAGAGCTGTTGGAATCTTAATAACCCCAATAGTTCTTTTTCCGTCTTTTTGTAATTCAACTTCAATTCTTCCTATCTTTCCTTCTTTCTGTAACTCTCTCATTTCAAGTTCATTACCAAGAAGGCCTTCTGTCTGACCGAATAGAGCTCCGATTACATCTGGCTTTTCTAGTGCACCTTCTGCTTCGAAGTTTGCGTGTATCATGTATTTTATTGATACTGGACTAATTTTTGCCATTTTTGAACTCCTGTTTAGTTTATTTTGTTTAGAAAATAGAATTACTAGATCCCGGGCCTATTGGCCGGCATCATGCACTTTTTTGCCTAATGCAAAGGTGAATGTGAGTGTGAAATAATCTAATAATAGATACTTTCTAATGCCTAAAGGAAGCCTAAAGAGTTTTTAAAGTTTATGGGGGTTAGTTCAGCCAAGGGGTCTTTCGTCTCTGGCCGCCCTGACCTGCAAGCATATATTCTTTCTTTTTACCTAGTTTTTCGTAAAGTTCAACCAATTTTGCCTTAATTTCTGCCTTTTCCTGATCTGTTATCTTAAGTTCGAGCATTTTTTCGTAAACTCTAACTGCGTTACTTCTCTTTAACTGACTCTCGTAGATTTCTGCTTGTTTTTTGTAGAGAAGTTTTACCTTTGTGTAGATATTCTGTTTTTCTTGAATTGACATTCCCTGCGAAGCTTTCTGAATTGACTTCTCAACTTGTTCGAAGAATCCTCCCTTGATTAGAGATTCAGCCTCTTTGATATAGTAAGCTGATTTCTCCTGATCATTCAGACAGTAAATTGCTGCACTGTCGTAGGCTTTTGAAGCATCGAAAAACATTGCTTTTTTCTCGTATATAGAAGCAAGCTTTAGATAAGAATATTTTTTAGTGTCCTGATTTGTGTCTGGCTCTTTTAAGAATCTAACCAGATGATCTATTTGAACAAAGTCACCTAAGCCCGAAAGAACAGAATCTATTTCTGATCGGGACATCCCTTTTTTTATTAATCCTATTGAAGGCATTAGCTAAAAAAGGAATATGGGTTTTTAATGGTTGTGATGCCAGTATAAAAAAGTTCTCGGATAAAATATTTCAAAAGTTAAAAAGAAAAGGAAAAAAGTTTAAGCTTTCTTCTTTGTAATTTCAATACACATACCAGCAGCAACAGTTTGACCTGCGTCTCTAACTGCAAATCTTGCCATGTATGGATTTTCTTTCTGAGTTTCAAGGCAAAGGTTTCCAATAGGCTTAAGTCTAACCTTAGCAACATCTCCATTCTTTAGGAAGTCTGGATTTGTCTTAATTGCCTGGCCTGTTCTTGGGTCAATCTGTTCGATTAACTCAATGAATTGGCATGGAACCTGAGCGGTGTGAACGTGGAATACTGGTGTGTATCCTTTAGCTAGTACAGTTGGGTGATTGATAACTGCGATCTGAGCAATGAACTCTTCAACGATTGTGATTGGTTTGTCTGCTGCACAGATAACATCTCCTCTTGCAATATCTTTCTTTCCAACTCCTCTAATGTTGATACCAACATTGTCTCCAGCAAGAGCTTCTGGAAGTTGTTCGTGGTGCATTTCAATTGACTTGATTTCACCTGGAACACCTTTTCCTGTTCTTCCGGGTAAGATTATAACTTTCTGTCCTGGTTTCATAATACCTGTTTCAATTTTTCCAACAGGAACAGTTCCGATACCAGTAATTTCGTAAACATCTTGGATTGGCATTCTAAGAGGTAAACCAGTTGGTAACTCTGGCTGTGGGAATAAATCAAGTTGTTCTAATAGTGTAGGTCCCTTGTACCAAGCCATCTTATCTGATTTCTTAGCAATATTATCTCCTTGTAAACCGCTTACTGCTAGGAAAGTAGTTGTTTCGGGGTTAATTCCAACTTGTTTTAATAGAGTTGAAACATCTTCTTTAACTTTCTTGAATTTGTCTTCAGCATAATTGCCCATATCCATCTTGTTTACTAGAATTGCAACATTCTTTACACCCATTGTTCTTAATAGCCATAGGTGTTCTGTAGTTTGAGGCTGAACTCCATTCATAACATCAACTACTAAGAAAGCAGCATCTGCTTGTGAAGCTCCAGTAATCATATTCTTAACGAAATCTCTGTGACCTGGTGCATCAATGATTGTGACTTCAAACTTTTGAGTAACTAATTTTTTGTAAGAAAGGTCGATTGTAACTCCTCTTTCTCTCTCTTCCTTAATATTATCCATAACGTAAGCAAATTCGAATCCTACTTTTCCGTACTTTGCAGCTTCTTCTTTAAGCTTTTTCATTTGCTGTTCTGGAACCATACCAGAATCGAACATTAATCTACCAATACATGTTGACTTTCCTGCGTCAACGTGTCCTACGAAGACAACATTCATGTTTGGTTTTGCTTTTGCCATAATGAGTTAGTGAAAAAGATGATTTATAAACTTTTCGTTAATTTTTTGAAATAGATTGTTTACCGACGGGAAAAGAATAGAAATAAATTATTTCTTCTTGAGAAGAGTGTAGAGATAGATTCCTCCTAAGAACAAAGTAATAACAATCAAAATTAAAGAAACATTAGAGGAGTTAGTTCCAATGACATTCCCAGTTAAAAACGATCTCTGAGATAAGAAAATTCCAACTAGCCCAAGAAGGATGAGGCCGGGCATTACTTTATCCCGCAGTCCAGTGTAGTCCATAAGACGGTTAATCGCACGCCCAATTCCTCGAGTAACTGTTTCGTACCCCTCTTGGATGCGGCTTGCAGTATCTTCTGCTCTTCTCTCGCCGGCCTGTTTACAATTATATTTGAAAACTGCTGAAACATCTCCTTTAAGTTTCTGAATAAACGGATTCTCTCTCTCGACAGTTACATTATAAGGGATCATTTTCCCGTTTACTTCATTTACTCCGAATGTAGCCAAGGGGTGTTCCTTGTCTTTATTATAGACCAGAGAAAATTTCCAATTCTTTTTGTTGAATTTTTTAAAGAAAGAGGGCTCCTGCAAAATTTCGAATGAAAACTTTCCTTGTTGAAATTCATAGTCTATATCATCTTGGATTTTTTGTCTTGCTTGCGTTATGCTATCATGATAAAATGTTTTTGCTGGATCAAGAGTCTGACATGCTCCAAGTTCTGTTGCGTATAGTGGGTCGGAAACAGATTTTTCTAACTCTTGTATCGCAGATTTCCTGATGCTTTCTTTAGCCCGTGTTAAAGTTTCTGGTTTGTTTAATTGAGATTGAACATACTTATTAATTGCATAGTCCCCTGCAAAATAGCTACTTCCCACTAGAACCGCCCCGGCTAATAAACCGATCAAAGAATTACGTAATTTGTGACTAACCTTCTTTTCACTCACAAAAGGATATAGAAAAAAGATTATTTATATTTACTTGTTATAAATTTTTAACAATTTCGTCTTTTATCCTAAATAGAATTTCTTCAGGCACAATAAAATTGTGATCTCGTTCGTATCCCTTACCAAAATTAGAATCCTTAAAAGTTAGCCCAAATAGTTTCCTTTCTCGAGAATATCGCGGGATAAGGTGAATGTGTAAATGTTTTGTTGCATTACTCAGAGAGTAATAGTTGAATAAGTCTGGGTTGAAAGACTTTTCAAGGGATTTTTTAACGGCCTTACCAAGTTCGTAAAATTCCAGAATTGCTTCTTTAGAAAGTTCTAATAAATCCTTTTTATCATCTTTTTTGTACCAGAAACAAACTCTTCCGGGAACAGTCTGATCCCAGTGAACATTAACTTCCCAAAACTTTCCTTCAGTAATTTTTAACTTTTGAAAGTCCATAATAAAAATAGAATTAAGAAACTAATAAATTTATTGATTTTCAGTCAGACCTTTTCTTTCTCTAATCTTCCTGATTACATCTTGCTGCATATTCTGAGGAAGTCTTTCGAATTGCTGATCTAGTAATGAAGATGTTCCACGACCCTCTGTTGCGGATCTTAAATCACTTGACCATCCTATCATTTCTGCAACTGGAATCTTTGCTTTAATCTGAACTACACCTAGCTCTTGAGTTACATCTAACATCTGTCCTCTCTTGCTTGAAACAAGTTTTGTTGCTTCTCCCATGAATTTTTCTGGAACTTCAATAACGTGAACTTGTTGTGGTTCTAGGATTGCTGGAGTTGCTGCAGTCATTGCTGCCTTGATTGATTCTCTAACAGCAGGATAAACTTGTGCAGGACCTCTATGGATTGCATCTTCGTGAAGTTTAATATCCATTAGAGAGAACTTCATTTTTGTACACGGCTCTCTTGCAAGAGGACCAGAGTCCATTACCATCTCAAATGCGTCAAGGACCATTTCAATTACTTCACCGATGTGAACTTCTCCCCTTGTTTCATCCATGAAAATATTTCCTTTGTAAACATCTCTTAAATTTCTAACACTGTCCCCATCCCAACCCATTTTCATTAATTGATCTTGTAAAGCATTTGATTTTTTCTTAATTCTTCCTTCAGGAATTTCTCCTCTTTCAACAGCATTAAATGTTTCATCATCTAGAGGTTCAACTTTAATAAAAAAGCTATTATGTTTATTTGGTGATTTTCCTTCTTCTGATCCGGAAGATTTTACAACTGTTTCTCTATAAACAACAATTGGTTGAGAAGTTTTTATTTCAAGACCTTTTTCTGTTTTGATTCTTCCTTCAATGATCTCTAGGTGGAGTTCTCCCATTCCGGAAATTAAAGATTCTCCTGTTTCTTCATTTATTGTAACTTTAAGTGAAGGATCTTCTTTCTGAACTTTTCTTAAAATTTCAATTAGCTTTGGAAGATCTGCTGTTTTTACAACTTCAATTGATTTTGTAATAACTGGTTGAAAGAGATGTTTAATTTCTTCGAAAGGTGTTTGTTCTTTTAGAGTAATTGTATCACCAACATCGACGTTTAAACCTGAGATTGCTAAAACATTACCTGCTGGAACAGATTCTAATTGTTCGGGTTTAATCCCGTTATATACTAGAACTTGTTGAACCTTTCCGGCTTTTTTTGCTAGATTACACCAGACATCCATTCCGCTTTTCATAGTACCTGAGAATAATCTTCCTGCAGAGATTTCTTTTCCTGAACGAGGGTCAATAACAATTCTTGTAATAACAAATGCAACCTCTCCATTTGGATTACAGTTAATTAGATCTTTTCCAAATTCTGTATCTAAATCTCCTCTCCAGATTTTTGGAATTCTGTATTTTTGTGCTTCAACAGGATTTGGTAAGTGTTTAACTACCATATCTAGAATAACTTCGTTCAGTGAAGCATTTTTCCAAACCCAATCAATCCTTTCTTGCTCAGGAAGTTCGTAAATATGGTAAATATCTTTGAAATTTATTCCTTTCTTTATCATGAAAGGAGCAGACATTGCCCAATTTTCTCTTGCTGATCCGAATGCAACACTTCCATCTGCAACAGAAACTTTCCACTTGTCTTTGAATTCTGGTTCTGCAATTTGCTCAAGGAACATATTAAATTCGTGAATAATTTTCTTGAATCTTTCTTGCATCTGCTCGGGTGTTACTTTAAGCTCTTTAATTAAACGATCAACTTTGTTAATGAATAAAACCGGTTTTACTCTCTCTCTTAATGCTTGTCTAACAACTGTTTCTGTTTGGGGCATCATTCCTTCAACTGCACAGACAAGAACAATTGTTCCGTCAATAGCTCTCATAGCTCGTGTAACATTACCTGAGAAATCAACGTGTCCGGGAGTATCGATAAGGTTAATAAGATATTCTTGGCCATTGTATTCGTGAGCCATTGAAACATTAGCAGAGTCAACAGTCATAAGTCTTTCTTGTTCATCACCGTGCTGCCAGGTTGCCATACCCTCTTCAAGATCTCCAGCATTTTTTGAAGCCATCATTCCTGCTGCTGCAAGAAGATTGTCAGTGAAAGCTGTTTTTCCATGGTGAATATGCGCAGATGTACAGATATTTCTAATTGTGGTCTGATTAGAAGTCAGTCTATTGATCTTTTCTAAGCTTGTTTCCTTTGCCATAATGAATATTTTTACAAAAATTAGTTTTTAAAGGTTTGGTGTAAGGGAGAGCTTTTACTTGCTTGTATCTTTTTTATCTGAAACAATATTTATGAATGCTTCAAGCCGGGTCAACATTCCGTTTATCCCGGAGTGCTCATCGTAACTTAATTCTACAAAAGGCAAGCCAAAGAAATTTTCTTTTTTAATAACGTAACTTATATTATCTAGGGGGGTACACATATTAGGTTTTACATAGATTATCCCGTCTACTTTTTGATCCAACCCCTTCAGTATTTCTGATAGGGTAATTAGCTCTACAATATATTTATCAGTAATTTTAGCAGGAGAATTTTTGTTTGACATTATTTTGTGAAGTTTTTCCTTGGCTTGTTTAGAGTATTTAGAAAGCTTAAAATTGTAAATTGAGGAGGGCCAGCTTAGGACTGTTTCTGCACCGTGTTTAGCAAGGAAAACATCCAAATCAAAAAAAGGAAATCCGAGCAAGATAGTTGTAGCATCTCCGGCAATGAGGAATCTATATTTTGGTTTTTCCTTAATCTTCTCTTTTGAACAAATCTTAGAGAATTCATTAACAATATTCTCAGATTCCTGAGCTCCTTCAGCAAGAATAAATTTTCTTTTATACTCGTCAAATGTTCTCTTTAAGGAAGCAGGATTCTTTACTAGAGGTAAAGTTTTGTAATAAGTCTGCGTAAGTTTTTTTCCTAAGCCGAGTCTTTTTATCGCCGCAGGAATTTTTTTAGTAAATTCAATAAACTTTAACTCTGGATCTATTTTCTTTATCTGCTTGAAAAAATCAAGCATTGTTTCTTTTGACACACAGAGTTCATCCATAGAAATTTGGTAATACTCAAAATCTTTTTTTATCCACTTTTGTAAATCACCCATAACCATCGGGTACTTACATAAATTTATTTTTATTCCAACAACCTTCTTAACGTTCTGCTCTCTTACTAACTTTTCAAAAACTGAAACAAAAAGTTTAAGAGAGTAACACCAATCTCCAAAAAGCTCCTGTCCGTATTTATCAATTGTCTGATCCTTAACTAGCTTAAACCTAGCGATTTCAAATCTATTCTTATCTAGAAACGTTGCTACAAGAGATTCCAACCCGAAAAGAGGGAAAATAGCAACTTTAATCTTAGATTTTTTTATTGACATCGTTTTCCAAAAGTAAGTATCTTTTTATTTATCTTCACTTTCATTACTTCTGCACCGCATTTATTATTACATTCAAAACAATTTTTATTTTCCAACACCTCAAACTTGTTTATTTTCGGAACATCTCTCGGATTATCGATTCCTCTTTTTATGCAAAGAAGCGCAGCACCCCACGCACCGATTATAGTGTTGTAGGGTTTTGGGACAATAAAGTTTCTCGGACTTTTAATTAAACCACTCTCTAAAAATTTGTTCTGTATTTCCTGAACAAGAAGTGGATTTTCTGAAGTTCCTCCTTCAAAAAGAAAATCTCCTTCTAGTTTTTTACCTCTACAAAGCTGCATAAAATAATTATCTATTAATCCCCTGTGGATTCCACGGATTACTCTATTAAGAGGTATGCCGGATTGTTGTGCGTGAATAATATCTGTTTCTGCAAAAACTGTACACTTGCTTGCAATTTTGTGATATTCTTTTGATGTTAAACCAATTTTACAAAACTCCTCTATTGAAACTCCTAATCTTGCGGCTTGTTGATCTAAAAATGAACCTGTTCCTGCAGCGCATACATTGTTCATTTCGAAATTAATTGAGTTACCTGAAAAATAAATTAGTTTGCTGTCTTGTCCCCCTATCTCAAAAATAGTTTTTACTTTAGGATACATTTTGTTTATGGCTGTTCGATGAGCAGTTATTTCATCAATAATCAAATCAGCTTCAATTAAACTGCCTATAAACGCCCTAGCACTTCCAGTTACAGCAATAGCACTAACTTTCTTTGCTCCTACTGAATTTAATATTTTTTTTGTTGCGTTTAGAAGATCTCCTTTTATTCGTAGGTATTTTTGTTCGACAACTTTTCCCTGTTTGTTCACAAGGGCGTACTTTATTGTTATACTCCCAATATCTATTCCGAGATACATAGGAGTGAAATTGTAAGGGATTATTTAAATATATTTTAAACAGTGCCGGCAGCTAGACCAAACATTTTATAAGTATTATTCTTTTCCAAAAATCATTGCGGGTATGCCGGAGTGGTCAAACGGGCAGGACTTAAGATCCTGCGGCTTAGTGCCTGCGCAGGTTCGAACCCTGTTACCCGCATAAAAGTAGATTCTAAGCTCAAATTAGAGAATATATTTCGTTATATAATCTATAAAGATTTATTTAAAAATGCGAAAAATCGTATGACTTGAAAGGGAGGTATTTCAAAAAAATGGTTGATGAAGAGCACGTAAAAGCACTAGTTGATAATAGCCGAGTTTCTGAGTTAGCAGTAATGACTTGCATTAGGGAACTGGCCGAAAAAGAAGAGTTATCAGACTCTCTCAAAGTACAACTAGTCGGAAAGATGATTGCTATGCACAAAATCATGCATGGAAGCTATACGCAGTATTAAGATAATTAAAGAGTAAAGTTAATCACAACAATTTTAATAAAGAGTATCAGTGATTTGTCTAAATGGGGAAGAAAGTGTTTTTGTTTTTATTTGTAACCCTGGCTCTCTCTTGTTTAGTTAGTGCTTTACAAATTAGTGTGAATCCAACAGATATGGTCCTGAAAGTACAAACAGAAAAAGAAGTTTGTATAAACATTACTGTCAGCTCAGACCAGGCAACAATTATTTTAGTTAGTGATAAATGGGGAAGAAGTAAGTCAGACCAAATTAATAGTTACGGAATGACTCGGGATCAACTAGCAATTAAAGCTTTTGTTCCAGATAAAGTAATTATTGGAGCTAAAGAGGAAAAAGATGTTGAAGTTTGTTTCACTCCCGGAGGAGAGGGAACATTTTATGGGGTAATTGTATTTGAGTCTTTCAACAAGCAAGCAGTTACTGGATCCTTTATTGAACTGAAGTCAAGCTATCAAACTTCTATGGGAGATGCAACACTTTTAGGAATGACCCATCAAGATATAAAACCTGTTGACCCAAAACAGACTCTTATTGCAATCTCGTTTTTGAATACTCTTTTCTTAATCTGTGTTTTAATATACCTCCTAAGAGCTATTTCTAGAAAAAAGAAGAAAAAGAAGAGTAAAAGAACCAGAGTTATTGAAGTGAAGTAACAACAAAGATAGTGCTTTTACGACGGAAATCCTTTTAAAGAAATTTGTTATAGTCTAATCATTGGGTTTAAAGAGGTCCACTTCGGTGAGGTTCCTCTGGATCCTTGCTGAGTGGATTTAAAATGGTGAAAAAAAAGAGTCTTAATTTATTTCTAAAATTAAATCATAGTTATACGTATAACAATACGGATTGTATAACGTCTCTTGTTTTACAAGAGGTTCCTATAGAAGTGAAAGGAGGTTTAAATAAAAAATAATGAAAAACAAAATACTAAGTTTTTTAGTATTGAGCGTTTTAGCTTTAGGAATGTTAGGAATGGTTAGTGCTGCGCGAAATGTTGATTCTGCTTTGCTTAACGGTGCAAGTAGTGTAACTGTTTTGCCTGGTGCAACAATCCCTGCTTCTTTAACTGTAACAACCAGCGGGGGAGGGGGGGCCCATGATTGGCACTCAACTGCTTACCGAATAGGTACTGGAAGCTGGACTTGTGTAAATACAGACGACCATAATTCGGCCGGAACTTTTACAGAGTCTTTTTCAGTTGCAGCTCCGCTTAGTTCTGGAAGTTACAATTTTGAAGTAATTGCTTATCAAGATGGTTCTTGTTCTACGGGGGCAAGTTCTACATATACCCTTACAAATGGCATTGTAGTTACATCTAGCTCTTCTACATGTACTCTTACAATGAATAACTTAGCAGGATATTACAAAGATCCTCTTAGTTTAGCTTGGACAATCGGAAGCGATTGTACTTCTTCTCTTTATGATGTATTTTATAGAGAAGGAAGTTGTGCTTTAACTCCGGTATTGGACTGGCACCCAATTGCAACTAATGTTAACAATGATGAGTACGGCTGGACAAGTGGATTCTCTGAAGGAGAATATTGTATTAAAGTGGAAGAAGCTGGTGCTGGAACAGGCGTTGATGCGATGGATGCTACTTTCTACATAGATAATATTGCTCCAACTGCGGAAGCAAATGGACCATATACTTGTGATGAGGATACAAGCGTTACTTTATCTTCTTCTGGTTCGAACGACAATTATGGAATTTCGAGCTATGAGTGGAGAGTAGATGATGTGGTTGTTGGTACTGGTTCAACATACGACTATTCTTGCTTAGATGGGCCTGCTTCACATAGTGTTGCTCTAACTGTTGTTGATTATGCTGGAAATTCAAATACAGACACTTCAACAATTACAGAGAAAAATGTTGATCCTTGGAGTGTAGATGCAGGTACAGACCAAACTGTTAACGAGGGGGCTTTAGTCTCTTTCTCTGGTTCTGCAACAGATGTTTCAGGAGATAGTTTAACTTACACTTGGAACTTCGGAGACGAGTCAGAAACAGAAACTGGTTCAACTGTATCGCATACTTACGCACAAGAAGGAATATACAACGTAACACTAACAGTCACTGATGGTGATGGGGGAATTTCAACAGATACTTTAACAGTAACTGTAAATGACCTTGACCCAACTGCAGGATTCTCAGACAATGCTCCAAAAGAAGAAGGTCAAACTGTTAGTTTTACTGATAGTTCAACTTCTTATGATGGAATAGTTTCATGGTTTTGGGATTTCGGCGATGGTGCAAATTCAACATTAGAAAACCCAACACATGCTTATGCTGTTGACGGACCTTATACAGTTTCTCTAACTGTTTATGAAGCAGATGGAGATTCAAATACTGCAACAGATAGTGTTTCTATAACAGATAGCACACCGGTTGTAGCATTTTCGTGGTTACCTGAAAGTCCAGAAGAAGGGCAGTCTGTTCAATTCACAGATGGTTCAAGTGCATATGATTCTCCAATGACCTACTCATGGTCTTTTGGTGATAGTGCAACTTCAACTGAACAGAATCCAACACATACCTACGGAGATAATGGAGTTTATACTGTTACTCTAACTGTCACTGACAGCGATGGAAGTATTGCGTCTAGTTCTGATTCAATTTCTGTTTCAAATGTTAACCCTGTAGCTAATGCTGGCGCAGATCAAAGTGGAATTATTGGTGAATCAGTATGTTTCACAGGAAGTATGACTGATCAAGGAACACTTGACACACACACTTTCTCCTGGAATTTTGGAGACGGAAATACTGACACAGGTGCTTCAGTTTGTCATTCTTACTCTACAAAAGGAGTTTATACTGCTACTTTAACTGTAACAGATGACGACGGTGGAGTTGGAACAGACACAGCAACTGCAACAATTTACGACTACCAAATTGATTTATCTGAAGGATGGAATCTAATTTCATTCCCACTAGTTCCTGCAGATACAAACCTTCAAAATGTACTTGATCCAATCAAGGAAAATTTGGAAAAAGTTTGGGTCTACAGATATGATGAAACAACCGGCAAAAATGTTTGGTTATACCAACTTTACGACGGTGAAGAATGGGTTGGAAACACTGAATTTGAGGATATAGCTCCAGGTTTAGGATACTACCTTGAAATGTCTGACTCAGATTCTCTTCTGATGAATGGAGAGAAGATGTATGACCTTGGGGGAGGACTAACAAGTCCACCAACACAAGAGGTTGTTCCTGGCTGGAATCTTATTGGACATTACGGCATGAATTCTGGAATGAGTAAAGCAAATGCTTTTGTAACTCTCTCAGGGAATTACGCCACAATGTTAGATAAGGACGGAAATACTGAACTTAACTTGTTCTCCAAAGAAGGATACTGGTTGTTCGTAACTGGAACTAACACATTACAATACGCTCCATCAGGATACGCTTACGCTTAAGTAAACAATTTTTTTTATTTTTTTCTTTCTTTTTTCTTTTATTTTATCGACGTATTGTATAATCTATAATACACAATCTTAATAGCAAAATGCTTTTAAACCAAAACTAGCTAAGGATTTAATGAAAAAGGGTTTGGGTGTTTTGATTGCTTCAATGTTATTAATTAGTGTAACTTTAGTTCTAGCCTTACCTTACCCTCATGCATTTAATGGTCACGTGAATATTTCTGATGGAAAAAGTCCGGTTGGACAAATGCTAAAGGGAGAAATTAACGGAGTAACAACTGGCTCGTGTATAGTCGAAAGCGGCGGAGCTTACGAGTTAACTGTAACAAAAGAAGCCCCATATTCTGGGACAATTAAGTTTTATATCGGAAATGATACTGCAAAAGAAACAGCTTCTTTTACTGTGTTTGAAATTACTACCTTAAATCTAAGCTTTGATACAATCTCTAACTATAGCGGCGTTTGTGGAAACGGAATCTGTGATTCTGGAGAGTGTGGAACATGTACAATTGATTGTAAAGTTGCTAATTGTTTAGGAAATAGCGTTTGTGATACCCAAATGGGCGAGACTTGTTCTACAGCTTCACAAGACTGTGGTGCCTGCCCTGTTACTGTCGTAACTACTACCTCTGGTGGTGGCGGAGGCGGGGGAGGAGGAGGTGGTGGCGGTGGAGCTACTACAACTAGAACAAATACTACAACAACTAATTCAACAACAAGCACAACCACTGGAGAAGGGAATGCTCCTTTGTCTCTTGATCAAATAAATCAGGAGAGAGAGAATCCTGGAAGTACTAGTCCGGGAATTACTGGTGCAGTAATTGGTTTTGTTGGAACTCCACTAGGAATGGTGGTAGTAATTTTCATTTTACTAATAATTATTCTAGCAATCATAGTCATTGTTAAAAAAAGAAGGAAGTAAAATGATGTTAAGAGGTTTAATTGTAGGAATTGTACTAATTATTGGAATTTCTCTAGTTTTTTCTGCTGTTCCTTTTCCTCACGGATTTTACGGAACAGTAACTTATTCTAATGGGTCTCTTGTTAATTCTGGAAGCATTGTTACAGAGATGAATAATCTTCCGACAGGGCAAGGAAGCATAATTAACGGGCAATACAGCTTGGTTGTACAAAGCACAACTAATTTTGGTACAATATATTTTTATTATAATAATGGAACAAATAATTTTCTTACAACTATTCCATTTGGGCCTACTGGAAATGTTACCCAGTTGAATTTTAATGTATCTAGCCCAATAGTAACTCCGACCAACATTACAAATATTACCTCAAATACAACAGTTACTGGAGATTCTAACGATGATAATGATTGTGAAGATAGCGATCACAAATCTTCTTTTGTAAATATCTGCGAACCAAACTGGGAGTGCGGGGGTTGGAGTGTATTCACATCCGGAGTTCAAACAAGAAACTGTATTGATACAAATAATTGTGATTACAAGTATAACCAACCAATTGAAGTTGTCGATTGTAAAAGTTTAGAGAAACAAAAAGTTCTTGTAGAAGAAAAACACAAGATAAATTGGAAAAAACCTTTCCTAGCGTTCAATCTTTTGCTAACATTTATACTCTTATTCCTTGTCTTGCTAATAGTTCGTAGAAGAAATCAAGAGAGTGACGACTATTTCTAAAAAAAATAAAATAATAGAAAAAAAAGACTAACTAAATTTAGTAGTCGCTATCGGAATCTGATTCCAGATCTTCTGAATCGTCTGAACCCCAGTCGTCAGAGTCGTCTGAACCCCAGTCGTCAGATTCTTCTTCAAAATCTTCTTCTTTTTTTTGGTTTTTTGTAGCCATTTTGGTTGTCAAAACCTTATTTAAGTTAAATGTACAACTTTGTCGGTTTTTTAAATCTTTTGAGTCTTGAAAACTAAGAAAAATATGGGGCTAGATTATAAGCTAGTCCAGTAATTGCTAGTGAAGCAGTTACTGCCAATGCAGCAAGACCTTTCTTCTCCCGAGGGGAAAACTGCTGAATAACCTGCGGCAAACGTTCGGAAGGTTCAACATTAAAAAAGTCTCTAAACGCGTCTACAGAGTACCCCAGCAACCAACCTGTGGCGCCCATGGCAGCTACGTTATAAAAAGTATTCCACCCAACATCCTGCTCTCCTCTTGCTCCAGCAATCAAATAAAATGGAACCGTAGTAACAACTCCGTAGGCAAGAGAGTAAGCAATATCGTGAAACTTCTTAGCTTTTTCTGTAGATTCAGGAGTAATCCCAAACATATTTCGCGAATGCCCCCTTAACCAGGTAAAAAGAGACCCAAAACCAGCGTATGTTAATCCAATAGCGAGAAGACGAGAGTTAATTGATGTTTGAGTTGCTAGGGGATGTTGATTAAATTTTTCAACTGCAGCCATAACTGGAGTTGCAACAGTCATTACTGCTGTTGAATCCACTAAATGTTTCTTCAAATTTATTTCTTTAACGATTGAAACTAATTTCATTGTTATTATTCAGAATTAGGCTTCTGAGGCCGACCACCTCTTGAGAGCGCCCCGTCCGCGCCGTTCGGAGTTGTGTAGAGTTTAGATGGGCCTTTAAGACAAATTGACCCCGGTTAGAGCAAGGATTATATCCAATACTGCAAATAGTCCTAAAATAATAAGGGTAGTGCGCCCTAACCACTTCGTGTTAAGATTAAAAAGTTTAGTAAGCCCAAGCATTAACCCTAGACCCAAAAGAACAATTAATTCCAGTTCAAATATTGGCATTTACAAGAAAAGTTTATTTAATATATAAACTTTAACTTTCTATGAACTTAAAAAGCAACTTCTTATGTAAATGTGGGGGATTATTATATACGGATTTTAAAACAAATAGCGAGTATTGTTTGAACAAGAACTGTGAGAATCATAAAGATATAGAAAGAATTTATAACAAAAAAGGAGATGTGGAAGAACGATTCAAGAGAATAAAAGAGTCCTTAAGACTTAAATCAAAATTGTTTAGTTCAAACTTTATTAATTTCTTATTTGATCAACAAAATTATTTCTTTTCTAAGATTTATGGGGGAGAGGGTGCTCCAATTAATGGGCTGTTAATTATCTGCTATATAATCTTCCTAGTTAAAGACATTAAATTTGTTGGAAGAGACTCACGACCAAAAAGTTTTATGAACTTTTTAAGATCTCAACATGAACCCTTAAATAATTATTTGTTCTATCAAGATATAAAAGAAGAGAATATCATCTTAGTAGATTTACCTGGAAGAACGAATGTCCCTTTGAAGTTAAAATATTTAACAGAAATAAATAAACAGAAGAATAATTATGGAATGATTAGCGATATTCATTCTGAGACTAACTTTCGATATGACAATATTGACTTAGAAAAAATCGATAAAAAGGTGTTTAAAATAGGTATGGAATTAGACGAGTATTTCATACAATTCTTCCCAGAAATGATGAAAATTGATATGCTTACAAAGTCAAACCAAGAATTTAGCAAGCTATTTGAAAGAAGGGGTTTTACTAAATATGAAGTTGGAGCACTATTATCTCTTTTCTTTTCAAGCCCCGTACTTATAGATTTATCTAAAATTAAAAAGAAAGAATTCATAAAAACTCTTAAGCAGATGGAGTTTAATGATATTCAAATAGAAAATTTATTTAAATTTTTAATAGGTGATAGTGATCAAATACCTCTAGCAATTGTAACCGATGAAGAAATTATCTATGGGAAATGGACTAGTTTAGCTATGGTAATGAAGTATTTGGGAACTCTTCCTGAAAGACCATTAATAGTAGAGGGGAAAAGGGTTGCGAGTAAGGTATTTGAAGGAAAGATAAGAGATATATTAAGAACAAGAGGTTATCTTGTTCCATTTAATCAAGAGATACAACTTCACAAAGATGAAGATGGATATGATGTAATCGCAATAGATAAGACAAAAAAGAAAATAAATATAATCGAAGCAAAGTATCGTGATCTGCCTAGTTCAGCATTTTCAGCTTTAAACTTACTTAATCTGAAAATTTATGGTAAAGAGTTTGGAGAGATCGAAATTGCTAAAAAACAAATTAGTAGAAAAGAACAATTAGAACAGAATAAAGATATTTTAGAAGCAAAATTATCTAAAGAAGGAATAAAAATAGATCTAAAAGAATATGATATTGTCCCTTATGTAGTTTTCAAATTTAGCCCAATCTTATCTCAATTTGAAATAGTTAAATTAATCTCGTTTGATGACGTCTCAAATATTAATTTTTAATTTCCTTAACCAACTCTTCACCTTTCTTAGTTCTTCTATAAAGCCTATACCTTTTCTCTTCTGGGTTTAAGCATTCAATTAACTTCCGATCAATTAAAGAAATAATTATATTGCTTATGTAACCTAGGTTAAGATTTAGTTCAGCTGATAGCTGAGTTGGTGTCTTTGGTTCAGACAAAGCAAGAAAAACCCCTTTTCTATGTTTGCTACGAATTACGAAGCTGTAATCTCCCCAGTTTTTCATGTATAGAAATGTTTATAAAATATTTAATACTTAGACGAGTATTACACGAGCTATTAAAAATGACAAAGGAAGGGCATAAACATGAGAAGAAAAGTGCTTGGTTTTATGTAGCGATTATCGTTGGAATGTTACTAGTTTTTGCTTTAATTCTGGCTTTTATAAATCCAAGTTCTAGTACTGAAACAAAGTCTAAGGAAACCTACATCTATAATTATACTCAGACTAACTCTGATACTGGGAGTCAAACACAAACTGTAAGCTCAAGCAAGGTTCTTATAAACGGGGCGTATGATGTTAAAACAGTCAGTCAACCAGGACAGAGCATATACCTAATAGTTAATGGGGTTAGCGAGCAAATAACAGTATCCAAAGACACCCTGGTTTCTCAACTTGACTTAAATGGTATGCATAATATAGTTAACTTATGTCAGGGAGTTCATTCTCCACAGGTTAATCAAAACGGAGTAGATAATAATGTAAATTATCTAATCTGCTAAAGTTCTTTATAAAAATTGACCCGCTCTTTTGAGAAAATAATCTTTTAAATAGACACCTTGATTTTATATACCTAACACCCTCTTCGAAAGTTATGTTTGTCCTTGTGTCTAACATAAACATTTATTATTAAAAAAATTCCTGACAAGATTAGAGAGATTATAATAATTAAATAGAATAAATTGAATCTTAAGGGGATTGGTAATGTAATCAAGATCCCAAATATAGATATTAAGCTTATTTCTAGATACTTCATAAATTGTTCTCTTCCATACCTTAAAATTAGACAAAAATATATTAGAGAAAGTAAAATAAAAGAGATGAAAATTAATTGATAAACAAAGGGCCTATCAAATAATAGTCTTATTTCTTTAAGATCTTCAACTTCATCCAAAGAGCCGTAATAAACTATCCCCTCGGGATCCCCATTTGGGCTAGTACTTGAGCGAACTGTTCTTAATGGATAAGTAATGATATTAAGAGTGAATCCTTTATTATTCACTCCATTTTTTATAATTAAGTCATGAGTATTATTAGTTGAGAGAAAAATCTTACTAGTAAGGTCTTCCGACTTTTTCTGGTTAAAACTAAAACCTCTTGGCTCAGTTATAAAAAAAGATATCTTAGCATATCTAACTAATTCGCTTTTTTCTGAGGAGTATAACAAAGAAACTGATTCTGGGAAGAAGATCTTGTTAGATTTTACTTCATCAAATGGAAATCGAAAAGGGCGAATATCTATTGTTTTTTCTAATGCATAATCTATTTTTATATGGTGCTTAGTGTTATTTTGTAACTTTATAAAAAGGGTGGTTCCATTTGAATAATCTAAGGTGGTTGTACATGATTCTTTATTATCCGTACAATCAAAGACGTGAAGGAAATTAAGGTCCGTTCCTTCTAAGGGGTAAGACAGAGACATTTGGGTTACCTCTGGAGATAAAATGATATCAATTTCATCGGTTATTTTCAAAGGAAAATCAAAGTTTAATGTCCTTTTCCAGTCTAATACATGATAATTTAAAGAAGTGGCAGTCCAATTCAGAGAAAATATTGGAGAAGGTTCGATATAACTCCCAGGGATATCAAGGAAAAAAGAGTAGTTCATACTCTCTTCCTCATTCTTAACACTCCAAGAGATATTGTTTATATCCGCTTGTGAACTTAGATTAAATTGAATACTCTTTCGTTGGGATCGATTATTCTGATTTATAATCCAGAGGGTTACATCCTCCAAAGATTCATTTTTACAAGAATTTGCCAAGTTTGCTGATAGATCTACATAATCCCCCCTAATGTAGTTATAAACAGATTCTTGATTAACTCCCAGTGAAGGGCAAGCATTAAACGATCCATAGATAGAACAGTTGTAAGGAAGAGTGATGTTGATGTTTGTGATAGCTAGTGCTTCAATTACAGAAATAGCAAAAGAAAGGGTTAATAACGGTATAATTATGAATAATAAAGGTTTATATTTTCCCATATTTTTTTGAGGGATTACTAATTAATAAGTATTACTCTTTCTAGAAACATCTTCCCCTAATCGCATATTAATATATTTGTGTATTTACGTAATCATGTACTCTCGTATTCACAGATTGCCTTAATGACGTAGTGAAGTAATGAAGTAATGCAGTGTTTAAGACTTGAAGCTTTTAAGTATTGAAGATTTAAAGCTTTTGAGTAAATTCTTTGTAATTGAGTAATCTTGAAGAAAATGAGCAAAATAAGCAGTTTAAGAGAATTAAGTACTTTTAACAGATTAAACAGTTTTACTGAATTTACTGAATCTAGTAAAGAGGGTAAAGATAGTAAAAGTAGTAAAATAAGTAGATCAAGTGCATTAAGAGGTTCAAGATTTTCAGCTTATTTAGCTTTACTTACTTTTCTCACTTTCTTTAGATAAATGTCTAAGAATGGCAAACGCCTGTCAACCGGTGTTTGTTTTCCTGCCTTAACTTCTTCCCAGGAATCCTTTCGGACTCTAAATTTACCATTTTTCAGCCTTTCTAGATAACTTCGCTTAACTAGGTCTTCACAAGCCCTTTTGTAGTTTGAATAGCTGGCACTTACGTAAGCCCTGGCTATTTCCATGTAAGTTGAAGGTCTATTACTGTTCTTTATAAAAAAAGCAAGCACAGATATCTCAGTTTTAGACCAGAGTGTATGCTCTTTGATTACAATTTTGCGATCGTCTCTCTTAAACGGGACTTTCAGAAGTTTCTCAAATTCCTTTTGACTAATCTCTTCTTGGTCTTCCATTTGCAATTATCTCAATTTATTTGCACGCCCGCTTAAATAGTTTTTCACTTTTTCTCTGTTATGAAAACAATTGAAGAAAAACTTGAAGCGTTACAGGTAATGCTTGAACGCCTTGAATTAAAAGTACATAGGAAAATAATGGAGAGAGAACATGAAAAAGAACTCCCACTTACACATTCTAATTGAAACAAATCTACTAACAAAACTAAAAGAAGAAGCTCAAAAGAGGAATCTTTCACTAGGGCAATTTTGCAGGTTAAAACTAAAAAAACAAGACCAATTAGACAGAATTGAAACAAAAGTAGATAAGATTTTGAAAAAGACCTAACTTATATTTTAGATACTATTTCATTCCAAGAGTAAATTAGCATAATTGTTTTATAAAATCCATATAAGAAAAGAATAAACCCGGGTTGGGATAAAAAATAAACAGTAAGATCTTGCAAAATTAATGGGTTCGGGGTAAAGATCAAATCCCCGAGTAGAAGGAATATACTTATTAGAAAAGAAGCTATGATTCTAAATAATATCTTTTTAAGATTTATCTGTTCATGAAAGATAGTCAAATTATCGGATTCTTCTCTAATCTTGCCGATTTCATCAGAAACTGAATTATAATCATTCTCGCTATAGTTATTTATTTTTTTTAAAGATTCTGAAACATTTGCTACAAATTTTGTCCTGTAAGAAACTATTAACTTTTCCTTACTTTCTTTTATCCTTTTTTGAATAACCAGAGGGTAAAAGATTGCTACAAATGCTAATAAGGATACATCCAGAGACAAGATTGCATAATAGTTATTTCTGATACTTGAAGTATACGCCAAAGAGATAACACCAAATAGTAAAAAAAGAATAGGCATCCAATCTTTTAATTTAAGAAAAAATTCTTTTCTTTCCATTTTAGTTTTTACCTGACTTTTTATCTTTTTTTTTAGAAGATATTAGCCAGATAAACCAGCATATTAAAGATAAAACAGAAAGGATTAATATAACCCAAGCAAAAGTTACAACCCCGATAAGACCGCTTTTTTCTAAAACTATAAGAATAATACTTATTGCTAAAAAAATCCAAGAAATCCAACTACCAAAGTTTTGTGCAACGCCATTTTTTAGTTCCACACCATTAATTATAATTGCTATAGAAAACAAAGGTAAAACCCAAGGTTCTATCGTTTCAGAAGCAAGATCTAGAAAAGTACGAATAATTGTCTCTGCTAGAATAAATCCTCCAATAATTATTAATAATTCCCCTATCGTTTTTTTGTCGATACCTTCCATAAAAGGTCGAATAATGAAATGCTTTTAAAGTTTTCTAGGCTAGTTAATAGAATTCTAACTTTTACAATATTTAAAAAATTCTTTCAAAAAATAAAACATTCCTTCTCCAAATTCAGTCAAGTCTTTATTCCTTTTTAGCTTTTTGCAGTCTTCATAATCTTCTCTTAATTGTTTAGCAAGTCGTTCTGGAATTTTCATCATAACTTCTCAATAACTTGATCTAAACGAATGAGAGTCTCCATAAACCTATCAACTTTCTCTTCTATAGCTTTCATTCTATCATCAAGAATCTGTTTATCTCTACTACTCTGTTGGAGATTCTTCTCAAGCTCCGTCTTTTCTTCAGCAAGAACAAGATCATCTTGAGTAATTGTGTCTTTCATTCCTAATAATTCTGAATAATAATGAATTTTATCTGATTTTTTCCAACCAAATCTATACTTCAATGCCGACTCTGATTTGTAACGGGGAAGCCAATAACAGCAAGAACAATGCCTAAAATCGTACATTGTGAGCTCGGAGTACTTTTCTCCAGCCAAACTTACTTTATCCCCTAAAACTCTTTCTGCTAGTCTTTGCAGGTATTTGTTAACTGTGGCTGGCTTTATTGAAAACAAATAGTCCTCTTGGCTAAGTTCCTTTTCTAGGACATATTCCTTAATATGTTGAAAGCAAAGCATTAGCTTTATCTTTCTCCCAAAAGTTTTACTTATTTCTTCCCGGATCATTAGCTCCTTAAAATCTCCATAGAAATCTGAAACCTTAACATTCACTAGTTCCGTTGGAGACCTAATTCCCGTATCAAATAAAAACATGATTAAAACCTTATAGTCCCATCTCGCCTTATTACATAACTTTTTTATTTGCTCTTCTGTCAAGTAAACCCAGTGGGGCTTTTCTCCTCTCGAGTCTAAATCAGTAGCAATGTCGGGGATTTCCTTTCCTTGTTTCTTGTTTACTATCTGCCACCAATGCCAAAATGCTTTGATAATTTTTACAAAATAATTAACTGATTGGTACATTTTGCCATCATTTCTTGCAATTTCTCCCTTCCTCATTTTTGAAAAGAAGAGAACAAGCTGATTTTCAGTTATTTCAGTTATGTCATCAAGATTATAAATTTCTTTGAACTTTTTTGCAAAAAAATACATTTTTTCTCTAAGTGTGTTAAGCCGAATAAAGCTTCTACATCCCTTAACACTTTTTTGAGAGACATTTAAGCCATGTTCCATATCAGTTACATACCTGAGAATTAAGTCAGAATTTTTCTTTGAGATATTTGGAACTCCTTCAATTAGAACTTTTTCTTTCCATTTTTTATATTTCTCTTCATGGTTATAGGGGTCTATCTTCATGAAAGATAAAATTAAATCTTATTTAAAAGAAACCACAACAACTGTTGAACATGTTGCTAAGTTGAGTATAAAAATGTTTAAATTCGAAGAAAATCTTTATCATATATGGATATCAGTCAAGCAATAGTTAGTTTTAAGCAAGAAGTTCGAAATTTCTCTGAAGATATACTTGGAGTTGGAAAATATGCGACTCCAATTTATAGATCTGCAGAAAAGATTATCCACTTCATAGATAATCCCTCTCAAAAATTAGAAGAAATATTCACAAAATTGAAAGAAGAGTGTCTTAATTATGATACTGCTCAAGACTTTTTTGGAGGTAAAGAAGAAAAAGGATTATATCACTATGCGGAGTTACTTCTTATAGAAGTAGATAAAATTAGATTCAACAAAGATCAGACATTTTCAAAAAAAGAAAACAAGTATCATTTAAGAGAAGATAAAAAAATATTTATAATTCATGGAAGAAGAACTGATCTAGCAGATGAATTGCACAGAATCTTGAATGAACATAAGTTAAATTCCGTTATTTTACAATATATACCAAATACTGGAAGAACAATCATAGAAAAACTTGAAGAAGATGGTTTTAATTCTTCAGACTATGCTATAGCAATTATGACCCCTGATGATTCTGGAGGATTAATTAACTCAAAAAAAGATTCGCCAAGAGCTAGACAGAACGTTATTCTAGAGATTGGGGCATTTGTAATGAAAGATCGTAAGAGATTATGTATACTAAAAAATGGTGAAGTAGAGTTGCCTTCGGATTTATCTGGAGTTTTATATCTAGAATTTGACAAAAAAATAGAAGAAATTTCAAGGGCTATTCTTAGGGAATTGTCCAAGTCGGGTTTTAACATTTCTTTTTAGAATAAGATATTTACTATTGCAGAAATCGCCAAAATAGCAGTTAAAATAACCAACCAAAGTTGTAATAAGTCAACTCTCTTTTTTTCTCTAACCTCTCTCGATTGTTTCTCCAGTTCTAATGCTATATTGAATCCTTTTTCAGTTAAATCAACCCAGTCACTATACTCTTTATAACTCTGTATATTCAGTCTGGTAAGTTTATTATCTTCTAAAAAGGAAATGGACTCTCCCAATTCATGACCCTTAATCCTAAGTCTCTTTGCAAGATCATGTTGGTCATCCCAGTAACTCATCTTTCCCGAAGAGCAATACTTACCTGGGGCATGTCTATAAATTTCCAGTAACACCTTCTTCCAAGTATTAGGTTTTCTAATCTCCATAATTTTCTTAGAAAAAACCTATTTTTAACGATTTATATAAAAAGCCCACACAAACTAGACAAGTCTTTCGAGCGCCCCGTCCGGGATTCGAACCCGGGTTACTGCCTTGAAAGGGAAGTGTACTTGGCCTCTGTACTAACGGGGCTTATTTCTCCAGAAAAGTGAATTTCCCGAAGATAAAAAGTTGAACTAAAGTTCACTTATAAAGTTTTTGAATTTTTGAGTAAAGGGAGGAAGAGTCGAGTTTTACAAAAGAAATAAAAAGGCTCTTTTTTTAGTGATTTAATGGGAAAAGTGCCCCCAGAGCAAAAAATAAATGATCTCATCTTCAAGGAGCTTCTTAAGAGAGGTTATTCTCTAGACGGAAAGACAAGGGTATGGAACATTGCTGATTCTAAATTATGGTATTTAACTCCAGAACAGGCTCAGGCATTTCTAGATCTTGAAGGATCAAAAGAATATCATAAGGATGTTATACAAAAGGAAATAGATCTTATCAATGATAGTATGACAAAGATTCTAGAAAAAATAAAGAATGAACCTCTGAATGTTATTGATCTTGGATGTGGAGACGGAAAGAAAGCAGCTCTTTTCATTGGGAAACTGAAGAATACCGGACTGGTAAGATACTGCCCGATCGATATAAGTTCGTATATGGTAGAGAAAGCTGTTGATAAAATCAATAAATTAGGTGTTGGAGAAGTTGTAGAGTTTCAGTGGAATATTTCGGATTTTGAAAACATGGGGAACATTACCTCACTATTAAGACACGGGAAGTTCAAGAATAATCTAATTCTTTTACTTGGAAATACTCTAGGAAACTTTGAAATTCACGAATTACTTTACGGAATTAGAAGCTCTATGAAAGATGGAGACTTGCTTTTGATTGGAAACGGATTAAACAGCGAAGATCCTAAAATGATTCTAAAAGCATATGATAATAAGTTACTAGATAACCTTCTGTTTAAGACTCTTGACCAGATTGGATTCAAAAAAGAGAATATAAAATACGGAGCAAGGTTTGTTAATTCTAGAGTAGAAATGTACTATACAATTATGAATGATTTTGAAATTTCATTCTTAGGTAAAAAGATACAGTTTCAGAGAGGAGATCAGATAATTGTTGCACTTTCATACAAATACAATCAGTATGATTTTAGAAGTTTCTTGAATATGTACTTTAGTGAAGTAGATCTTTTTGCAACAAAAGACTCTGCTTATGCTCTTGCTCTTTGTAAGAAGTAATTCTTTGTTAAAATTTATGAGCCTACACGGATTTGAACCGTGGACCCCCGCCTCTCTTAGACTTTTTCTATGAGATCAGCAATCCTGATGGAATGCAGTCCTATAAGAGCGGTGCTCTAACCAGGCTGAGCTATAGGCTCACTAATTTAACACAAACTTCACATCGATAATATATTTAAAGGTTTTTCCACACCCGAGTATATGTTATTAGGTCTTGTTGGGAAGCCTTCTGTAGGAAAATCAACTTTTTTTAAAGCAGCAACTTTAGCAGAAGTAGAGATAGCATCCTACCCATTTACAACCATAAAAGCCAATCACGGTGTAGCTTACGTGAAAATAGACTGTATTGATAAGGAATTTAACACGCAGTGTATGCCTAAACACGGTTTCTGTATAAATCATAAGAGATTTGTACCAATAGACCTAATGGATGTTGCCGGGCTTGTTAAAGGTGCCTCGGAAGGAAAGGGTTTAGGGAATCAATTTCTAGATGACTTAAGAGAAGCAGATGTTTTTATTCAAATTGTGGATGCTTCGGGAACAACAGATGAGGGTGGAAAAGAAACGAAAGGCCACGATCCGTGCGAAGATGTTGAAATGTTAACAGAAGAGTTAGATAAGTGGTATCATAATATTCTAATGAAGGTTTGGAAGACTTTTGCAAGAAAAGTTGAGTTAGAAGATCAGAATCTTGCCGAAGCTGTTGCTAAACAGTTTTCTGGGCTCAAGGTTAAAGATTACCAAGTAAAAAAAGTTTTATTAAAAGTAAATTTTCCAGGAAAACCAAGTATGTGGACAGAAGATCAGACATTCAAGTTCGCTTCGGAGTTAAGAAAAGAGAGTAAACCTATGATTATTGCTGCGAATAAGGTTGATATTGAAGAAGGGAAAGCAAATGTTGAAAAATTGAAAAAGAAATTTTCTGAATACATGATAATTCCGTGCTCTGCTGATGCGGAGTTAGCATTGAGACAGGCAGCAAAGGCTGGAATGATTGATTATATCCCTGGAGAGAAAACATTCACAATAAAAAAAGAGTTGAATGAAAAACAAAAAGAAGCTCTTGAAAAAATTAGAAAGAATGTTCTAGAAGTTTATGAGTTCGGGACAGGTGTCCAGGAAGTTTTGAATGCTGCGGTTTTTGATTTGTTAAAGTATATTGCTATTTTTCCGGCCGGAGCAACAAAGCTTGCAGACAGCAAGGGAAATATCCTTCCAGATTGTTTTTTGATGCCTCCGGGAAGCACTACTCTAGACTTCGCTTACGCTTTACATACTGATTTTGGAAAGAATTTCATTAAGGCAATTAATGCAAGAACAAAGATGGCTCACGGAAAAGACTATTTGTTAAAGCACAGAGATGCATTTGAGATTGCTACACGATGAGGTTCAATAGAAAAATGAGCAAAGTATATTTTTCAGAGGACTTGGATAAAATTCTAGAAACAATTGATTACTCTAAACTTGGAAAGAATGTTGCAATCAAAGTTCATTTTGGAGAAAAGGGATGTACAACATATTTAGATCCAGAAATAGCTAAAAAAGTATACGAGAAAATTATTAGTCTAGGAAAAAAAGCAGCGCTTGTAGACTGTAATGTTTTATACAAGGGATCTAGAACAAATACTACAGACCATATAAAAACTGCAAAAGAACACGGATTTGGTTTTGCTCCAATCGATATTCTCGACGGAGAGTTAGGAGAGGAATTCATCGAAGTTAATGGGTGCAAGATTGGGGCTGGAATAAAAAAGTACGATTCTATGATTGTTCTCACTCATTTTAAAGGGCACGGAGAAACCGGCTATGGGGGAGCGTTCAAGAATATCGGGATGGGTTTAGGAAGTCGTGCTGGAAAACTGCAAATGCACGGGGATCTAAAATTATCAGTGATAAAAGAGAAATGTATTGGGTGTGGAGTTTGTAAAGCACACTGTAATTACGGAGCAATAGAGATTATTAATGGAAAAGCAGAAATAAACCAAGAGAAGTGCGTTGGATGCTCTATGTGTGTTGCGGTATGTGAGCAAAGGGCAGTTAACCTCCCGTGGGCCGAGGTAGCCAGTGAAAAAGTACAGAAGAGAATTATAGACTATGCTGAAAGTGTTTTGCGATTAGTCCCGAATCAGATTTTTATAAGCGTTTTAAAAAATATAACTCCCGAATGTGACTGTTGGGATATTGTGCAAAAACCAGTAATGGCAGATATTGGATTTTTGTACTCTGAAGATATTGTTTCTATAGATAAGGCAAGTTTATATTTAGCAAATAAAAAGTCAGAAGGAAATTTTGATAAGATAAATTCTGTGAATAAAAATATTCAAGTTGATTATGCTTATGAAAAAAAGCTTGGAGAGAAAGAGTACGAATTAATTGAATTAAAATGAAACTCTCAGTTAAACTTCATCCAAATAGTTCTCAGGAAAAAATTGTTAAAATAGACGAGAAAAATTATGAAGTCTGGATAAAAGAAAAACCTATTGAAGGGAAAGCTAATGAATTTTTAGAGAAGTTCCTAAAAAAGTATTTTAAGAAAGAAGTCAAGATTACTTCTGGATTCACAAGCAGAAAGAAAATTATTGAAATATGAAAGTTCTATCATTAAAACAGCCCTTTGCAGAGCTAGTTGTTCAGGGAAAAAAGACAATTGAATTAAGAAAATGGAATACAAAATTTAGAGGAGAATTTTTAATCCATGCCTCAAAAGTTCCAGACAAGAAATCAATGGAGAGGTTTGGATTCAAAGATCTTCCTTTAGGAGCAATTGTTGGAAAAGCGAAATTAGTTGAGGTTAAAGAGTATAAAAGTGAAGAAGAACATAGGAAAGACAGAGATAAACATCTGGCTTCTGATTTTTGGGGAAATTATGGTTTTGTTTTAGAAAATGCACAAAGAATAAAGCCAATTCCCGCAAGAGGAAACTTAAATTTTTGGGAATTTAAATATGACACGGACAGAGAATCTTAAAGTCAAGTTTGGTTAATTTTTCTAGGGACTTTCGCATATCTGAAGGATTAGATCCAGGAATATCTGTTCTACCGATAATACCTCTGTGAAATAAAGTATCCCCAGAAAATAAAATCTTTTCTTTTGGGAACCACAAACAAACCCCGCCTTTAGAATGCCCGGGAGTTTCTATTAAAACCACTCCAGGAAGATTTAGTTCTTTAATGTCTAAAATATTCTCCTTTCTTGAAAAATCTTTATCGCTTCCGTATATTTTTGCGTTTTTAAAAAGAGAGATGTTTCCTACATGATCAAAATGGCCATGAGTTAGAATAACTAAATCGATTTTTTCTGCAGGAGTTTTTAATTCTTCTAAAGACTTCTTTAGTTCAAGAAAATTCCACTTAGCCCCTGTATCAACCAGTATATTTTTCTTTTTGTATTTGAAAAGATAGACACAACTACCAAACAAAGAAAAGTCTATCTGCCAAAGATTCTCTGCTAATTTGTGAATTGTCATGTTTGTAGAATAATGACTAAGTTATATAAAGATTACTTTGATTTTGCCTCAATGAGATACGAAGTAGCTCCGGATTTACAACAACGTGCGAGTGAAATTTCTAAAATTCTTTTTCCGCATGTAGATTTAGAGAGAGTTAAATGTTTCAGAAGTTACGGAAGTTCGTCTAGAGGAACAATTGCTAGATGTCATGCGCTTGGAAAACTAATGCAGAAAGCTCTAAATGTTAGAGCGCATTACGCTTTAGAGTTTATTTCAGAAAAGTTTGACAAAATGTCTAAAGAAGAGCAAGACAAGGTAATAATCCACGAATTAATGCATATTCCTTTTGCGTTCGGGGGTGGATTCAAACATCACGACTATGTTTGTGAGAAGAATGTTAAAGAGATGTACAAAAGATTTATTAGTGTAAAAAACCTTAACCAGTTTAGATAAAAGATGTTAGATAAAGCGCTATTTTTACTTTCTGAAGCAGTGACTCCTAGAAATCAGACTTCTATAGGAAAGATGTTCGGACAGTGGGAACAGGCGGGTTTTTTTGCTTATATAATTCCTTTCTTGATAATTTTCGCGCTTTTATACGGAATTCTTAGTAAGATAAAAATATTTGGGGAGGATTCTAAGAAGGTAAATGCTATTCTATCTGTTGCTATTGCTTTAATCTCTGTACAATTTAGTTTTTTAACTGACTTCTTTTCAGCATTATTCCCAAGGTTTGGAATTGGTATTGCAGTAATCCTGGTAGCTATGGTTCTTATGGGTCTTTTCTTTGAAGAAAAGCATAAAGGAACAATGATGTATGTTGGGGGAGGAATCTTTGTTATTGTGCTTCTATCTACATTCTTCGCTTTAGGTTGGGGTGCTGACTGGAATCTAGGAGAGAATCTCCCATTAATCTTGATGGTTGTTATGTTCTTGGCTTTATTATGGGCTGTGTTGAAAGGAAAGAAAAAACCTGAGAAGAAAGAAGAAAAAAAGGAGTAAGATGAAAAAGGACTTGAAGTATCGTAAAGGGGTGTTTATAGTTACATTTGCTAGGACCTCTAACGGAGTGGAATATTTGCTTCTAAAAAGAAAATTACACTGGACAGGGTGGGAATTCCCTAAGGGGGGTATTGAAAAGGGCGAAGATACTGAAAAGGCAGTAAAAAGAGAGTTAAAAGAAGAGACTGGGCTCACACCAATCAGAGTAAGAAGTATGTATGTTCGAGGGAAATATGATTATCCTAAAGTATTCAAAGATAGGCCGGGAATTAAAGGAATGCAATGGAAACTTTTTATGGCTGAAGTAAAAAAAACAGACAAAATTAAGTTAGATAGTAGAGAACATGTTGGATTTAAATGGGTGGATTTCAAAACAGCAAAAGAACTTGTAAAATTCAAAGAAAAAAAAGATTCTTTAAAGGCAATTCAGTCCCATCTGAGAGCGTGGGATTTTATACTAATACGTAAATAACAAAGAATTTAAAGAGTATTTTTATTGTAGGTTTATGGAAGAAAATTCTTTTAACTATAAAAAATATAGATGGTTTTTCACAAAATCAGAGAAACTTGTGTATGGGGGAAAAAGTGCAGAGCAGAACGAAGAAATTCTAAATGAAATTGCAAAAGATAAAAAAGAAGATTATGTTATTATGCATACAAAAGATCCGGGAAGTCCATTTGCAATTATTGTTGCTCCAATAAAAAAGATTTCTGAAGAAGACCTTGTGGAAACAGCGGTCTGGACTGCTTGTTTCTCTAGAGCGTGGAGAATGGGGAAGAAGAAAGCGGTTGTTGATGTTTTTACAAAAAGCCAACTTTACAAAATGAAAAGTATGAAAGCTGGAACTTGGGGTGTCAAGGGAAAAGTTGAAAGAAAAGATGCTCAGTTAAAGCTAGTTCTAACTTTACAGAAGGGGATTGTTAGAGCAGTACCTTTTGAAAGCTTAAATCCGGAGGATAAAATAATCTCAGAAGTTTTTCCAGGAAAGATCCCGAAAGAAATATTCTCAAAAGTAATTGCAGATAAAATAAAAAAACCATTAGAAGAAGTTTTAATGGCCTTACCTACTGGAGGTTTTAAGGCAAAATAATATGCCTCGTTCAACACCGCAGATAGCAACAATTCAGATTGGAAAAAACGGCTTAACAGAGAATTTTTTTGAGACCCTTGAAGGGTATTTTAAGAGGCATCTTTCTGTTAAGGTCATTGTTCTAAAATCTGCTAGTCATGAGAGAGCAAAAATAAAAGAGTACGGAGATAAAATTCTCGAACGATTGGGTAATAATTATACTTCTAGAACAATTGGATTCACTATTATTTTTAAGAAGTGGCGAAAACCTGTGCGATAAGAAAGTTTATAAATCTTCGAAAATCATAATTTTTAGCTAAATGGCTTAGGCCAATCTAACACCGCAAGGTGTGGCAAACAACAATGAGTATATACGAATCAGATCCACAAGACTATAATAAAAAATTAGCTGAAGCTCTAAAAAAGATTCCAGAATTCAAGGCACCCGAATGGGTTGAATTTGTAAAATCTGGGGCAGGTAAAGAAAGGCCGATTGATGATCCGGACTTCTGGTATAACAGAAGTGCTAGTATTCTTAGACAGCTTTACAAGAGAGGAGTTGTAGGAGTTTCTAGATTAAGAAATAAGTATGGTAACAGACAGAGAAGAGGAGCAAAGCCACCTGAATTCAAGAGAGCTTCAGGTAAGATAATCAGAACAGTTCTACAACAGTGCGATAAAGCTGGATTCACAGAAGTTGTTAAAGAGACAAGAGGCTTAAGAAAGAAAAAGCCTGGAAGAGTTCTAACCAAGAAAGGAAAAGATTTCATGGAGGCAATAAAGTAAGATGGCAACTAAGAATGCTAATAAGAAAGTAAAGCTTGCTGTAGCAGGAAGACAAACAAAGTGGGCTCCAATTTGGATTATCTTAAAGAAATACGGTAAAGGAAAAAAAGTTCACCCGTCTGTTGTTACAAGGCATAGAAGACACTGGAAGAGAACTAAATTAAGAGTTGGCCCAATTAAAGAGACAAAGAGACATCTAGGATAAAATGAATAAGAAAAATAAAGTCAATTACGAAAGTCTGGAAAGAGTTTATGTAATTAATGTTAGGTCTCAGGTAAATGTCGTTCCAAGATACAGAAGGACAGAGAAAGCAATCAAGACAATAAAAGAATTCATTGCAAAACATATGAAGATTCCTGAAAGAAATTTGAAAAATGTCAGACTAGACAGATATCTAAATGAATATATGTGGGGAAGGGGAATTCAGAACCCACCGATGCATGTTAAAGTTAAAGCAGTTAGAGAAAAGGATATTGTTAGAGTTGAATTAGCTGAAATGCCTAAAGATCTTGAGTTCAAGAAAAAGAAGGAAGAGAAAAGACATACAGCTAGTGCGCCAGTTAAAGCAAAGAAAGTTAAGGAAGATGCTGAAGCAAAAACAGAAGATAAAGAAAAGAAAGAAGAGGCTAAAGAAAAAGAAAAAACCTCTGCTGAAGCAACAGAAAAATTAGAGAAAGCAAAACACAAAGAAGCAAAGCACGAAGCTATGCCTAAGACAAAACCCGCTGAAAAGAAAGACCATTCTAAAGGCAAGCAGGGGCATTAAGTAAGTTTTTATAATTCTAAAGGTTCAATGTTTTATGGTAAGAATTAATCTAGTTAATCCTAAATTTTTAACAGATCAGCACCTTGTTGCAGAGTATGATGAGATCCTTATGTTAGTTAATCATACAAAAAAGTATCCTAAACCCAAAAAAGAAGTTAAAGCCTATAAATTGGGAAAGGGGCATATTAATTTTTTCAAAAATAAAATGAAATATCTTAAAGAGAGACACGAATTGATTAAGAAAGAAATGATAAGAAGAGGTTTCAAAACAAGAAAGAGTGTCAGTTTTTCCGGTTTAGATAAAAAACAATTAAAGAACTGGGAACCAAAAGATCCGGATTTGAAGTTAATAAAGAGAAGGTTAATTCAGAAAATAAATAAAAAGCCAACTTGGTACAGATACTACGGGGAGAACATTGGAAAGAAAAAATTATTGGAGATAACAAAAAATGCTAAATGAAATAAAGCAAGAACTTCAGTCTATTGCAGACCCAGGAAGGGCCAGGAAGTGTAAGAGTTATTTTAAAACAGGAAAGGGGCAGTACGCAGAGGGGGATATTTTTATAGGGGTTGGTAGTCCAAAACAGAGGGAGTTAGCTAAGAAATATAAAGATATTCCTTTAAACGAATTACAGGAATTACTTAACAGTAAGATTCACGAATACAGACAGACTGCTTTGTTCATTATGGTTATTAAGTTCAAGAAAGCTAAGAAGAATCCTCTTGAAAAAAGGCAAATTTTCGAATTGTATATGAAGAACACGAGCAGGATAAATAACTGGGATCTTGTAGATTGTTCTGCTCCGCATATTGTTGGAGAATTTCTTCAGAAAGAGGGGGCAGAAAGATTAAAGCAGTTAGCAAAGTCGGAAAATCTCTGGGAAAGGAGGATTGCAATTATTTCCACATTTGCATTTATTAAGAACAATAATTTTGGGGATACCCTAGCAATTTCAGATATGCTTTTGAAAGATGAGCATGATCTGATACACAAAGCAGTTGGTTGGGGGCTAAGAGAAGTTGGTAAAAAGAATAAAAAAGTTTTAGAATTGTTTTTAATGCAGAGATACAAAGAAATGCCCCGAACAATGTTAAGGTACGCTATTGAAAAATTTCCTGAAGACGAACGTAAAAAGTGGATGGCAAAAGAAAAATGAAAATTCAGATGCATTTACATAACGAACCATTTGAGAAGGTAAAAAAAGGTCTGAAAGTAGTTGAAGGAAGGGTATTAGACAAAAAAAGGAAGGAGATTCTCAAAGGAAATGAGCTCGTCTTTATCAATCGTAAAGATGAAGAAAAGGTCTTTGTTATTGTTACAAAAATTGAAAAATTCAAATCCTTCACTCAAATGTGTGATAAAATAAAAAGTGAAGATTTAGGATATAAGAGTAAAGAAGAATTTCTTACAGAATTAAAAAGGTTCTATTCGAAAGAAGATGAGAAAGAAGGGGTAATAGCTATCTCGTTTAAGTTAAAATGAAAATTTCAATATCAAAAATAAAACAGAGTAAAACAATTAGAGAATTACTGGAATTTGGAATCATAAATATAGACAAACCTTCTGGACCAACTAGTTTCTCTACGTCAGAATTTGTTTGTAAAAAACTTGATTTAAAAAAAACCTCCCATTTCGGAACACTTGACCCAAAAGTTACTGGCGTTCTTCCAGTTGCGCTAAATCGTGCTTGTAAACTAACTGGCTTTTTTCTTGGAGAAGACAAAGAGTATGTTGGGATTATGAGAATTCATGAAGATGTTGAAATGAAAAAAGTTCAAGAGATAATAAATAAAAAATTCCTTGGAACAATCTCGCAAAAACCCCCGGTAAAGTCAAGAGTAAAAAGAGTTTTCAGAGAGAGGGATATTGAAAAGTTTGAACTTCTAGAGCAGAATGAAAAAGATATTATGTTTAGAGTTATTTGCCAGGGTGGAACATATATAAGAAAGCTTATTGATGATTTGGGAAAAGAGATTGGCGGAGCACATATGCTAGAGTTAAGAAGAACAAGGGCTGGAATCTTTGAAGAACATAATAAAGAGTATCCGGCAGTTAGTCTTTATGATTTTGAAAAAGCTGTTGATGAATTTAAAGAAGGTAAAGAAGAAGCACTAAGGAAAATGATTATCCCGGCAGATATTGTTTTTGAGGTTTATCCTTCTGTTTTTGCAATTCGAGATTCTATGAAAAATTTGTTTAATGGAAGTCCATTACATATGGATCAGTTAGCAAAAAGAAAGCAATCAGATGATTTTGAAATAGGGGATAAAATATCGGTCTTTTCCAGAGACGATTTTATTGGAATGTATGAAGTAATCAAAAAAGAGAACATGTTTGCAAAACCTCTTTTTGTACTTCACACTCCAGACTGGAAAAAGTAATTAAACACAAATTAACTATTTAGTATATGAGGCACTTTGTTTATTTCTCACGTCATGCACAAACAAGTGGGAACTTTGATGTTCATGATTTAATGCGTGCTGGAAGAATGGATATTGCAATTCACAGTTTGATCGCAGGTTTATTTCTAAGTCACGATTTTAGAAAGGATGCTATTTTTCATCTTGTTTTCTACGGACAACCAGATCCGCCAAAACATATTGAGATACAAATTAAAGATGAGACTGTAATAAGCAAAAAGGATGTTGCAAATCTTATTAAGAAAGTCCTTTACAAATATCGAGAGGGAGAAAAACACGAAGTATTCCCGGGAATTTCTGTTGAGAAGAAATCAGTAATGAAGCTCATAGAAGAATTGGAAAAAGAAGGAAATGAAATCTTTATCTTAGACAAGAAAGGAGAAAGCCTTCGAAAAGTAAAAATTCCTGAAGATTGCGCTTTTGTTCTAGGAGATCAGGATGGAATTCCGCTGAAGGAGTTAAAAAGATTAAAAAAATTAATGACTCCGGTCTCTATTGGCCCGAAAACCTATTTTGCTTCACAGACTGTTGCGATTGTAAACAACGAGCTGGATGTTAGGGGAATTTAAAATCTTCCGGTTCTAATCGAAACCAAAGTCTGTATTTCTTCGGTTCCAACACCAATCTTTTGCAATTCGTTCATCTCTTCTTGCAATTGACGGTTTAAGTTCCGCCTGTCTACAAATTTTTTTTGTTTCATTTTGAGTTAAGCCCCTGTAATGGCCTTCCGAAGAAGGCCAGAACTCAACAAGGGCTGATCGGAGTAAATCCGACCTGATGGTGAAAAGAGGTTTGTTGAGTATGAACCTGCGCAATGAAGCGCAGGTGATGGTGAGTATCATGCCCCTTAAAATCTAAGGAGCCGGAATATGAAATTCAACTTTCCTTGATTATCTGAGAGTTCTCCTTTATTAATCACTTATGAACACTTCTTCTAGAAACCTCGACTAGAAAGCGGTTTCACAAGCCTTTTAAAGAATAAACTGTTTTTCGACGGTGATATGAAGATTGCCTTTACACCAGACTGGTTTCTAGGAACAGATGTTTTGATTGAAATTTTTAGTTTTGCCGTTCTTCTGATATTTTTTATTCTATGTGTTAGAAGCTATAAATTAACTAAAAATAAGAGCACAGTTTATTTGGGGGCAGGTTTTCTTGCAATAGCACTAGCAGAAATTTTTACTATCTTAACAAAACTTATACTATTCTATGATACAACCTTTACCCAAGAGATAGGGCACATGATTATTACGTATCACGTTGTGAAATCCGTAGATATCTTTTACTACCTTGGATTTTTTTTACATAAAATATTTACTCTTCTAGGATTCTATATCATCTACAAGATCCCGTCTAAAAAAGGAACTACTGAAGATTATATTATAGGTGCGTGTTTTATAATAATCGCTGCAGCATTCAGCCAGGTCTTTTATTATGTTTTCCACATAACTATCTTAGTTCTTCTAGGGTTAATTATCTATAACTATAGCAAGATATATAAGAAAAATAAATTAGAAACTACAAAAATACTTCTAGTTGCGTTCTGGATTTTAGCAGTAAGCCACCTGCTACTTTGCCTTTCAACACTTCAGATAGTATATGTTTTCGGACAGGTGCTTCAACTAGTAAGCTATTTAACTCTTCTAATTCTTATTATAGGAATAAGGAAATATGGAAAAGAAAAGAGCAAGAAACGACATAATCTTTGATATTCTTTCTATAATTCAGGAGAAAAGAGGCAAGATTAAGCCGACACATTTAATGTATAAAGCAAATCTCTCTCATGTTCAGATGAAAAAATATCTAGAAGAATTAGAAAGAAATAGTCTGGTTAAGAAAAACTTGGGAATGATTGAAATAACTCAGAAGGGAAGAGAGTTTTTCCTCAAATACCAGCAGATGAGAGAGTTTGAAAAGACTTTTGGGCTATAGTTAAGTATAAAAAAGAAAATCGCTTCTGTTAAGTATGAAAAAGTCGGTAAGAATTTACATTGATGGAACAGTTCAAGGAATATTCTTTAGAGAGTTTGTTAAAGAAAATGCTGAGAAGTATAATGTGAAGGGGTTCGTGAGGAACCTAGATAACGGAAAGGTTGAAGCATTTTTAGAAGGAACTCCAGAAGATGTTGAAAAAGTTGTTGAAATCTGCAAGAAAGGACCAAAACACGCACAGATAAGAAATGTTGAAATCAAAGAAGAAAAATATCAGGGTTTCAAAGAGTTCAAAGTAATGCACATCTAATTAGAGTTCTCACTATTCAAATCAAACTTTCTATCTGCAACTCTCTCGACAAAGTATCTATCATGTGAAACAAAGATTATTGTCCCGGGATAATCTCTAAGTGCTTTCTCAAATGTTTCAATTAATCCTAGGTCTAGATTATTTGTTGGTTCGTCAAGGACTAGAACGTTACAATTTTTTAGCATAAGTCTAACTAAGTTCAACCTTGCCTTCTCTCCACCGCTTAAAGATTTAATTTTATCTCGGAGTTTATCTACTGGAAAACCAAATCTAACTGCGTATGAAATAAGGGCACTATCTTTATGGCCTGGAAAATTGTTCAGAAAAAAATCTTGAACTCTTTGATTCTGATCCAGATCCCTAAGCTCTTGGTCAAAATAACCTATATCTACATTAATCCCGTTTTGAACATCTCCAGAATCTGGTTTTATTAGGCCGCAGAGGATTTTTAACAAAGTAGTCTTTCCAGATCCATTTGGACCTTCGATAACTACCCTTTCTCCCTTATGCACAACTAGATTAACACCATTCAAAACTTTGTGATTATCAAAAGATTTCCAAAGATCTTTAGCAGAAAGTATCATTTTTCCAGAAGTTTTGCCTTCTGTAAAATTAAATTTGAATGTTTTCTTGATTTCGTTAGGATTTGTAATCTTTGGAAGAGCATTGGCTCTTCTTTCAAGTTCGTCAGCGAACATCTTTAATGTATGATTACATTTAAACTGAGCCCATTCTCGCTTTTCTTGAGAAGAATCTAAAAGTCTCTTACGTTCTTTTTCAACACTCCTAAACTTTTCTTCTAAAACTAGGAGATGTTCTTCTCTTTGAACTTTATATTCTTCATAATTTCCGTGATATATCTCAAAATGTAAGTCTTCAATTTCAACAACCTTATTCACTATTCTGTTGAGGAAGTATCTATCATGAGAGACGATCAAAAGAGCGCGGTCTAACTTATGGAGGAAGTTTTCTAGCCAAGCAACAGATCTCAAGTCAAGATGATTCGTGGGTTCATCTAGTATGTAAAAATCTGCGTCTTTAGAAAGACACTCTGCAAGCCTAAGCTTGATCTTCTGCCCTCCACTTAGGGTAGAGATTGGTTTAGAATAATCTTCTTCTACAAAGTTAAGTTCTTCTAAAATTTTTCTTATTTTAGTTTCTTCTACTCCTTCTGTTTTTCTTGCGAGTAAAAGTTCGTACTCTCCGATTACCTTTTCAAAAGAGACGCTGTCCTCGTAAAGTGCAGAATTAGAAAGTGTCTCTTCGCATTTCTTAATCTTATCAAGAATAATTTGTTTCTTGTTCTTTAGGTAGTTTTCAAAGGTATCATATTGCGCATCAAAATCTTTTTCCTGCTCCATTACGCTGATTTTTATCCCTTTAGTTATCTCGACAAGTCCTTCATAGAATTCGTCTCCAGAGATACATTTAATGAAGGTAGACTTGCCAGTACCATTTTTCCCAATCAAAGCTATTTTGTCTTCTTTGTGAAAAAGAAGGTTAACATCCTTGAAAAGAACCTTGCTTCCAAACGATTTTGAAAAATTTTTAACTCTTAGTATCATTTTAAAATTAAGAGAAACTTCAGCAAAAAAAATAAAATTAACTTAGAATTTTAGAAAATTTTGCATAGAAGTCCTCTATGGAATTTAGAATTTATGCACAAGCAAAAGCAGACAAGCTATATTGAAGAAATCTACCTTTCTTATTGTCTATAGCTTTTGTCATAAAACCAGATACAGCGAAGTATATATAAATCTTTCGGGATAATAAATATAAAATGATATACACAAATTCCGATGGCGGAGCAAGAGGAAATCCTGGGCCAGGAGCAATAGGGGTTCTTGTTAGAAATGAAGGAAAAATTCTTTCAAAGTATAGTATGAGAATTGGAAAATTAGTTACTAATAATGTTGCGGAATATGAAGCACTAATCAAAGTTCTGGAAATTGCCTCTAAGCATACTGACGGGGAATTAACATGTAATCTGGATTCTGAACTAGTCGTAAATCAACTTCTTGGAAAGTATAAAGTTAGAGATCCAAGATTAATGGAGCTATTTTTGAAAGTACAAAAATTGCAAGAGAGATTTAAAAAAATAACTTACGTGCATGTTCCAAGGGAAGATACGTTTCAGAAGATTGTTGATGAAATGTTGAATGAAGAGTTAGATAAAAAAGAATAACAATAATTCTTAAAAACTGAGCTTAAGTTTGAAAAAGATGTCTTTAATTGTCTCGAAGTATGGTGGAAGCTCAAGTACTTGCACTGAAGATGTAAAAAGAAAGAAGTTTATTGCAGAAGCAGATCCACGTAGAAAAATTATTGTTTTATCTGCACACGGAAAGTTAGCTGGAGAAGACAAGGATACAGACTTATTAATCAAACTATCAAGGAATAGTGACCCTTCTTTAAAACAAAAACTTCTAGACAAAGCAAGATTTATTTATACTGAACTTCCAAGAGCAGCATTTAACGAGGTAGAACAAGAACTGGAGAGAAGACTACAAACAACTGGCGAAAGCAGAGAAGATGCAATAAAATCTTGGGGAGAGTATGCTTGTGCAAAATTGACTGCAAATGCATTAGGGTTTGAATTTATTGATCCACGCGAATTATTTGTTTTAACTCCTGAGTTTGGGAATGCAAAAATACTTGAGTCTTCTAGGGGATTGATAAGAAAAAGATTAGAAACCATAAAAGGTGTTTGCGTAATCCCTGGCTTTTATGGATATACTGAAGACGGTTTAATTGCAACTTTAAGCAGGGGAGGCTCGGATCTAACCGGAGCATACGTTGCAGCAGCACTTGGTGCGGAGATTTATGAAAATTTCACAGATAGCCCTGTTTTAACAACTGATCCTAAATTAATCTCTAAAAATCCGGCAGTAATTAAACAAATAACTTATAAGGAGCTTAGGGATTTGTCTTATTCTGGTTTTGGTATTTTCCATCCCGAAGCAGTTCTACCTGTAAAAAAAGAAGGTATCCCGATTCATGTTAGATCCACCACAAAATTTCCAGAGGAAGGAACGTATGTTATGCAAAACAGACTGTGTCGGACAGATAGGCCTGTTGTAGGAATTGCCTTTAAGGGAGGGTATTGTGCAATCGACATTCAGAAAGATGGATTAAACGAACAAAGGGGAGTTGGAAGAAAATTGTTGGAAATATTGGACAGGAATAAACTAAGCTACGAACTCATGCCGGGGGCAATAGATGATATTTCAATTATATTACAACAGAATCAGATGGGTGATCAACTTCTGAATAGAGTAATGGGGGAGATGTATGGAGCCGTCGGAGATAATGACGCTGAAGTTAAGCATAGAGAGAATCTCGGAATTTTAGTTGTAGCTGGAAAAGGAATAAGCCAGAGCGGAAATATTGAATCGCGAATACATGGGGCCCTAGAAAGAGCACATGTTAACGATCAATTTGGCTCGAAGGGAAGCACTAAGAGATGTATAATTTGTGGGATATACGAAACAGACGGGCCTAGAGCGGTTCAAGCATTATTTGAAGAATTTCCGTATTTATTCGCAGCATAAAAATTAATAAACTATTTTTCTCTATAAAAAACATGGGAAGAGAAGACCAAATCATTAATGAAAGACTCAGAAAAATAAAAGAGCTGAGAGAACTAAAGATAAATCCGTATGCACATAAATTTGATAGAAAACATCTTTGTGCTGAACTTCACGAAAAGTATAAAAAATTAAAGAATGAAGAGAAAACCAAAGACAAAGCAATTGTTGCGGGAAGGCTTCTAATTAAGAGAGATCTAGGAAAAATATCATTTGCAACCCTTCAAGACGGATCTGGAAGAATTCAGATAATTCTACAGGATGAGGCAACACCCGAAGAGCTAATGAAGTTTTTTAAGAAATATGTTGATGCTGGAGATTTTGTTGGGGTTGAAGGATTAATTATGAAATCAAAAACTGGAGAGCTTTCTGTTTTAGTAAAAAAGTTAGAGTTACTTACAAAATCTATTTTACCCCTACCTGAAAAATTCCACGGTTTGCAAGATGAGGATGAAAGGTTGAGAAAAAGATATCTAGAAATTATCATGAATCCAGAAGTTAAAGAATTGTTTGTAAAGAAACAGAAGTTCTGGAGCACAATAAGAAATTTCTTACTTGAAAGAGGATTCCTCGAAGTTGAAACGCCCGCTTTAGAGAATTCCGCAGGTGGAGCATCAGCAACTCCTTTTTCAACACACCACAATGCTCTTGATCTTGATGTTTATCTTAGAATTTCCATGGGAGAATTATGGCAGAAAAAACTAATGGTTGCAGGTTATGATAAAACATTTGAGATTGGAAGACAGTTTAGAAACGAAGGGATGGACATGGAACACCTTCAGGATTATACTCAGATGGAATTCTATTGGGCTTATGCAGACTATCAAGATGGAATGAAAATTGTAGAAGAAATGTACAAAGAAGTTGCAAAAGCAGTTCTAGGAACATTAAAGTTTGAAACTCACGGGTATAAAGTTGATCTTGGAAAAAAATGGGAAGTCTACGATTACGAAGAGGTTATCAAAAAGCATACTAAAGTAGATATTTACAAAGCAAACATAAAAGAGATTAAAGAAAAATTAAAAGAGTTAGAAGTAGAATACGACGAGTCTGTGGATAAGTGGAGACTTGTTGATGTACTCTGGAAGTTTACAAGGAAACAACTTTCAGGTCCAGGGTTTTTAACAGGCCAGCCGGTAGAAGTTTCTCCGTTAGCAAAGAGAAATCCAAAAGATCCAAGAAAAGTTGAACAATTCCAGGTTATTATTGCTGGAACAGAGTTGGGAAATGGTTATTCTGAATTAAATGACCCGATGGATCAGGAAGAGAGATTCATAAAACAAGCAGAGATGAAAGAAGCAGGAGATACAGAAGCGCAGGATCATGATAAAGAATTTGTTGAGGCCTTGAAGTATGGTATGCCGCCTACCTGCGGATTTGGAGTCAGCGAGAGATTCTTTGGATATTTAGTGAATAAACCATTAAGAGAGTGTGTTATTTTCCCGTTGATGAAACCGGAAGGGGGAACAAAAATTGAAGTTAAAAAAAGTTCTTCTAGCAGTGAAGAACCAAAAATTAATCTAAAATTACCAATGAAAAGAGAAAAAGCAATAGAGTTAATTAAAAAGTATAATAAAGACAAGCAAGATATGAACCACTTTTTAGAAAGTGAAATCATAATGAAAGCCTTAGCTAAAAAGTTCGGAGAGAACGAAGAAGTTTGGGGAATGCTTGGATTACTACATGATATTGATTGGGGGGTTACTAAGAATAATTGGGCAGAGCATACAATAAAAGCAGAAGAAATCTTGAAGAAGGAAGGATTTGATGACGAATTTGTCAGAATAATCCAGAGTCATTGTTATGGGATGCAAATCATCCCTCTTTTGAGTAATAAAAAAAGAACAAGAAGAGTTGAGTATTCCCTTGCCGCAGGAGAAACACTTACTGGGCTTATTTATGCATATGCTCTAATGCGTGGAGGAAAGATTTCTGACATGGATGCTAAGGGATTAATGAAAAAGTTTAAAGATCCGAGATTTGCTGCAAATTGTGATAGGTCGATCATTAGAGAAAGTGAAAAACTTGGAATGAGCTTAGAAGAATTTTTTGAGTTGTCTATCAATGCGATAAAAGAGATTAAAGACGAGATCGGATTGAAGTAAAATGCCAAACCTAGTTATAAAATCAAACATTAAGAAAAAAGTTGAAGAACTGGACAAAGAAAAAGAAGTTACATCTGTTGCAGAAGAAGTTGGAAGAGCTCTTGAAATAAAAGTTGAGGAAATTCTTAGAGAAGGAATAAAGCGTGCTAAAGAAAATAAAAGAAGAACTTTGCAGGCACGAGATTTATGAAAATAAATGAAGGTGTTAAGAAGATAATTGAAGAAAATGCGTTAGGTCTAGCCACGGTGGATAAAGAAGGAAATCCCCATAATATTGCAGTTGGATATGTCAAAGTAATTTCAGAGGATGAACTACTAATTTCAGATAATTATCTTAAAGAAACTATTGAGAACATTAAGAAAAATCCAAATGTTGCACTAGTTGTTTGGGCCTCAAATTGGAAGGAAAATTGTGTAGGATATGAACTAAGGGGAAAAGCGGAATACTTCACATCTGGAAAGTATCATGAAGTTATTAAAAAAATTCCGATAAATAAAGGTGAACCTTGCAAGGGAGCTATATTAGTGAAGGTACATAAAATAAAAGTTTTAGCTTAGATAACAAAATTTAATCTTCAATCTCAACTCTCGGAGCGAGTAAGAAAGACATTTCCATGCTCGGTGTTCTTACATCCATCCTCAAGGGATGATCTGATGCAAAATTCAAAGTTGTTTTTTCTGCTAGTTTGGATCCTTTGATAAATTTCTGTAAATATTCTAAACTGTATCTTGATTTACAATTCTCTGCTTTGATCTCTGCTTCATCACCTGAAAATTCTGATCTTGCAGAATCTGTTGATCCTTTTGCATCAATTATGAAGGTATTATCTTTAACACTAAAACTACAAGCATCTGCAACAACTGCGCAATCTTCTATAGATGCTATGAAGTCCGGAGAGTTAACAACAACTTTTGAGCTATACTCTAAATCAGGCATTGTTTTGTCTTCTGACTCCACTTCGATTAAGCCTAAAGAGAAATTTCTTCTCACTCTATCCTCAATCAGTATATTTAACATGTTATCTTGTTTTTCAATAATAAGTGCACTCTTTGGCCCGCATCTCTTAAGAACTTTTTTTAGATTGTCTAAATTCACTCCGAGCACATCTGTATCTGTTTCGTATTTGGAGAATGCGGCTCTAGGGAGTTTAAAACTAACCATTGCAACATTTGCCGGATCCATTGCAGTTATGCTAAAACCAAATTCCATAACTTTTATTCTAACCTCTGTTACTAACTCTGAAATTAGTTCTACAGCACGTGCGAGAATTACCGGGTCTTCTAATTTTACTAGCATTTTTCACCGAGATTTTACTTGGCTTGAAACCAAGGCCCACTTTTAAGGATTGTTATTCTTAAGTATAGGTGAATTTATATAAATCTTTCATGAGTTAGTTCTATATGGAAGAGGATAAAGAGATTAGTATTAAAGAAGAGAGAATAAGAAAAATTACCAAGTTATACTACTCTCGGCCAGATGTCCAAAAAGCGCTGTTTGAATTCTCAAAAAATAGAGAAATTTCTCCAAGATTTTTTGAAGGGTTTGGGAAAAGACCAGATTCTTTTCAGTACCCGGGAGATATTTTTGAGTATGTAAAGAAAGGGGCGACAAGCTTTCACTGTTCTGAAGAACTTTGGAAAGACCCTCTTGATATAAAAACTGGAATGACTCCTGAGGAAGCAAACAATTTGAGAATTGGTTGGGACCTGCTCATTGATATTGATAGTAAGTATATAGATTATAGTAAAGTTTCTGCACAAATTATTTTAGAAGTCTTGAAATTCCATGGGATTAAAAATGTGGGAATAAAATTTTCAGGTTCAAAGGGTTTTCACTTAATTGTGCCCTGGAAAGCAATTCCTAAAGAAGTCAATGGTGTTGAAGCAAAAAATATGTTTCCGGAATGGGCTAGAATTCTTTCACTTTATATTACAGAGAAAACAAAGCCCCAGTTAATTAAAAGAATTACAGAACTAATGAACCCTAACTCTAAGTATATACGAGACTTTCAGGCTCCAAAAGAGGTTATGCCAGATATTATTCTAGTTTCACCGCGACATCTATTCAGAATGCCTTATTCCCTTCACGAAAAGACCGCACTAGCAAGTATTGTTCTTAAACCCGAAGAGATTGAAAAGTTCCAGTTGAAAGATGCAAAGCCAATGACTATGAAAATAAGAAATTATATGCCTGACTGTAGAGAAGGAGAAGCAAAAGAATTACTCATGCAAGCAATGGACTGGTGGAAAGAGCATAATCAAAAAAAAGAATCAGAAAAAACTTATTCTGAAAAAAAAGAATTTAAACCAATTCAGATAACAAATATTTCCAAAGATAACTTTCCACCATGCATTAAAAAAATACTTGAAGGAAACATGGGAGACGGGAAAAAGAGATCGGTATTTATCTTAATCAATTTTTTGAGATCTGCCGGGCTTGACAAAGTAGAAGTAGAAAAGATTATTTATGAATGGAATAAAAAAAATAATCCTAGTTTAAAAGAAGGTTACATTGGAACGCAGATTTCTTGGGCGTATAATAAAAAACCAATACTCCCGCCAAATTGTAAAGAGTTTTATAAAGGAGTTGGGGTTTGTTTACCCGATACTTTTTGTGCAAAGGCAAAGAATCCTGTAAATTATTTTGTTAGAAAGAGTTTACAAACAGAGAACAAACCAAAGACAAAAAAGGTTGTTAAGAAGATTAGTTAGTTTTTATGAAGAAATATTTATAAATAGGTTTTGGCTATGGATAATATGAAAAAAAGGGTGATAGGGGTAATTGTGTTTCTTTCTATAGTCCTATTTGCGGTTTTGGCTTCTGCTGCAGTTGAGGGCGAGGAAGCAAAAGTTAACCAGGGGTACTTATGTTTAGAGAATAAAGTTAATCAAAGTACCTGTAATTTACTAACATTAGAACAAAAATTATTTTCTTTCCTAGCCATAGGTAAGTGTTTGAATGAAAGTTTAAACAGTGCAAGTGCTAATTTAACTTGTTGGCCTAATGGGGCATGTACTATAAAAGATACAGGCCAGGCAGTATTCTCTCTTACCGGCACCGAGGGTGTAGACCTAAAAAATGCTATTAATTGGTTAAAGTCAAAAAATGCTACTGCAACAGATTTAGTCTGGTTACTTGAAATAGATAGCTCTGATTCTGTAAATTGTACGGTAAGTGTAGATTCAACAACAGCTGATGTAAAAATTGCAAAGAATAAGGTAATTACTTCTGTTACAGGATCTAGTTGCTTGTCTGCTTGGGGCGGAACTCAGGGATATGGAAATAATTACTGGATAAAAGTTGATCCTGCATGTTATAATAAACCAATAGAAATAAAGTGCGACCAAAATGCACTAACTGCATTATTATACAAAAAAGACCAATCTTTCTCAACACCTATTTATGTATCAAATGATCCTCAGCAGTGTGAAGCAGGACAAACTTGTAAACAAGAGATAACTTCTTATTGCTTCTCAACAAGTGGAAGTTGTGACGGGGCATATGAACCAAGTTTATGGGCTGCTTTAGCTCTTGATGTCAACCAAGAAGATGTAACTGCATACTTACCTTATTTAATAACAATGTCCGACGATCCTGCTAATGAAAAGTATCTACCTTACGCATTCCTAAATATTATTACTGGAAGTCAAGAGTACAGCAATAAACTTCTTAACTTACAAACCTCTGAAGGAAGCTTTGGAGAAGTATTTAATGGGAAGTATTACGGAACAGCACTAGGAATGTTACCTTACATGTCTTTTGATAATGATGCAAAGACAAAAGCAAAAACATTTTTATTAAAGAACCAGGATAGTGCGGGAAATAATAATGGGTGTTGGAATAGTGGTAGTGTAAGAGATACTGAATTTATCTAATATTATTTATCGGGAAATTTTGAATTCCACGGGACAGAAGAGGAATGTACAACAGAAGC
>CABMGN010000005.1 GCA_902385635.1 uncultured archaeon
ATTTCTCTCGAATTTCAATCTCTAGGAATATTTCTTGTATCATTAGTAGAAATATGCAATTAAGCAGCCTACAACTTTATTTTCCATAGCTTGCTCATGAGTTATTAATCCTTTATTTGTAGAAAGGATGACTGCTCCCATACCTCTTGCGGGCAGGTATCTTCTTCGGTACTTCTCAATCTGCTCTACCTTTACAGTAAACCTTGGCTTTATTGCTTTACACTCGATAAGATCTCCAACAGTAACTTCGATGAATTTTTCTTTACTATCTATTTTATATTTCTTAATTGCATTTTTTTGCTTCATTATCTTTAGAACTTCGATTAGCAAGTTAGAGATTCTGTTTATTTTTACTTCTTCTTTACCTGCCTTGCTAGCATTTCTTATCATGTTCAAAGCATCTGCAACAATATCGTGTGCCATTTTATGAATATTTTTTGAATCCAATTTCTTCTGCAACCTGTCTGAAACAGTGTCTGCAGAGGTTTAATCCGTATGAGTCTATATGCGCCCCAAATCTTCCGCATCTCTCACATTTTTTAGACGCAATTCCAATCTTCCTTTCTTGGGGCTTGTTATGCTTGATAAACTTTTCTGCAATTTTTGGTTTTACCTGTAATTGCTTCAAAATTTTTTTCCAATCGCTTGCAGTCATTTTAGTGAGCCTTTCCGAGGAATTGTGTCTGGAAATTGTCCTCCATAAATTTAATTATCTCTGCAGGACTTATGTCCTGTCTTTTTGAAACCATACCTTGTTTAATTTTTTTAAGCCTAACTCTTCTTCCAGCTCTTTTGAAAACAACAGTAACATCAAAACCCCTCATACCAATATCTCTCTGGTATTCTAATCCTGGAATTTCAATATACTCTTTAATTCCAAATGAAAATTGATTCTTTGCTATTTGTTTTCTTCTTAATTTATTATCTATTGTAACCAACATTTTTTTTAGGAAGGGTTCAACATCTTTCCTTAAAGTTATAACCGCTCCAACCTCTAAGCCTGGCCTTACTCCTAGTGCAGGAATTCTTTTATTAGATTTCATTTTTGCTGGATTTCTACCTGTAAGGAATTTCAAAAGTCTCGCTCCCCTTTCTAACTCTTCTCCGCTTCCTCCAACATTTATCACAACTTTGTCTATTCTAACCTTTCTCATTGTATTTTGCAATTTTTCTGGTTTCATTTTAAGCGGTAACGATTACTTGTTTAATTAATATCGAAGTTTTTTCTTTTCCTAGTTGAATATCAACCATTTTTTTCTTGTCATCAATAGAAATGACTGCTCCTTTTTCCCCAGCATGTTTACCCTCAAAGATCAATACTTCTGCTTTTTCTTTTAATGGAAGAATTTTTTCTATTTTTCCAGTATTTAGGTTGATTAATGCAGAATCATTTGTCTTACACTTTTCATTAGAGAGTATATTTCTCCCATCTGACATATTTATCTGAACTTTCTTTCCTTTCAAAAGAGTTTTATTAACAACCTTAGATATTTTTTTATTTGATTCATTTTCTTTTATTTCTTTAAATTCAAACTTTCCTAATTCATCCATCTCCATCCTATACGATTTTTTTGTTTTGACAAAAGTGATAGTATCAAATAATAGAACACCATGTTTTACATCTTTGACTGGTTTCGTATTTACTAGGATTCCTCTTTCATTAACTATATGTTGAATCTCTTTTGCAGTACCTGCAACTTTTAAAACATCTCTCAGTACAACTAAAAGAGGCATTCCTCTTTCGAATTCAAAGTTTGGTTTAACAACGTATGGAACACCTTTTCTAGGTACTGGCCAACTTTTTGGGATTGTATGTCTTTTTATGTGCATTTTATTTTGATGTTTTTACTGGTTTTTTAATTGTAGATTCTTTCTTCTCTTTCACGGGTGCAACTTTCTTATTTAAATTCCTTTTTTTATCATCTAAGTTTAATTCAATTATTTTAAGGTTCGAAGCTCTTAGTGGAACATTCACAACAGACCCATCTAATTTCTTAATTTGTATTCCTTCAACATAAACCTTCAATCTCTTGTAATTAACTTCTGTAACTTTTCCTTCCTTTTTCTTAAACTTACCAACGAGCACTTTAACTTTATCTCCTTTTCTTACTGTAACGGTTCTTCTTCCTTGTTTTTGTCTAAGATCTTTACTTAAGCTTACATTAAGCATTTCTCTTCGAATATGTAAAGGAGCTTTTGCTAAGTACTTTCTTTGTTTTCCAGGTCTCTTACTTCCTTTCCATTTTTTTGAAAATTCGTTTTTCATCTTAGTACACTATCGAAGCTATTTTAGCAACTTGTGCCCATCGCTCCATGACCTCCCTTGCAATTGGTCCTTTAATTTGTGTTCCTTTAGGGTTTCCTTTTTCATCCTTTAAAATAGCAACAGCATTATCCTCAAAAGCTATCCTTTCTCCAGTATTTCTTTTGTAGGGCTTTCTTTGTCTTACTATCACAGCGTCAAAAACTTTTCCTTTCATCTCTGGAAGTCCCTTTCTAACAGAAACTTTAACCTGGTCCGCCATTTTTGCCGCAGCTTGTCTACCTTTTGTTCCCTTCCATCTTTTAACACTTACAATCTTAACAATTTTAGCTCCGCTATTATCTGCTGCATTTACATATGCTCCGACGTTAAGACCTCTTGTAGCTCTTGCACTTATAGCTTTCATTTTCCTTCTTCTCCAGATTTAATTTTTTTAATTAAGACCGAATGAACAATTTTACTCAAGGGCCTACATTCCTGAACCCAGACTAAATCTCCTACCTTAACATCTTTTTCCATACAATGGGGAACTCTCGCGTGAATTCTTGTTCTTGACTTAGCATATCTCTCATACTTCTTTACATAGATCATTCTTTCAAATTCAATCATAATTCTTCTTGGGAACTTTTTCTTAATAACCCCCTCAAATAATCTTCCTCTTACTTTAAGCTTTCCGTGAGTAGGACAGTCTTTATCTGTGCATTCTGAAGAAGCTCCAGCTATTTCTGGTTTCTTTTCTTTTGTTTGTTGTTTTGTTTCTTTCATTTTAATCTATTGATTCTGGGTCAAAACCCATTTTAACGAGGATGTCCTTCATCTTCTTTGTGTGATCCCCTTGAAGTTCAACTGTTCCTTCTTTTGCATCAAAGGTACCTCCACAAGCTAATTCGTTTTTCAAGTCCTTAGCTATTTTTCTGAGGTCTATCCCGCTTCCCAATCCGGAAACTATGGTCATATTTTTTCCGAACCTTTTCTTTTCAAGAGTTACTTTTATTTTTTGTGAACCCTTGACGATTTGCTCACAAACACAGGCTTGTTTTGGCAAGCCACATTTTGGGCATATTTCCATTATTTCTTGTTTTTTTCTTGAACCTCCTTGTTCAAGTTTGTATTTTGCTTTTCAGCAGTGTAAATTTTTGCGATCATTTTTTTTATTTGTTTAGGATTTGCTGATCCTTTTTTTGCAGCACTTGCTTTTGATTTTACTAGTTCTAATTTTAATTCTTGCATCTTCTTATTTCGCTCTTCATTGGTCATTTTTTTTAAGTCTTGGAATTTTACTTTTGCCATTTTATTCTACTTTTTTCTTTCTAACTTTTTTTGGTTTAATTTCTTGAGCTTCATCATTGATCTTATTATTTTCCTTAAGGGTATTTATCAGCTTTTCATCTATGATTATTCTGTCAGTCATTGGTGCATGAGGAGATAATACAGACACTTTAATTCCAACTGTACCTGGTTTAGTTTGAGCAACAGCCTGAGCTTTATCTACAACTTTTGCGCTGTCCCCGGTTTTTTTAAGATAACCTTGAGTAAACAACCAGCTTTTAGCTCTTGAGCTTGGAAGTTTTCCACTTAGTCTTATTTCTGCTCCAAGAGCACCAGCACCCATTATCCTCTGTAATGTTTTGTAAGCAAGGATCTTAAATTTTAAAGGACCGAATCTTTCTAGCCCCATAGCAATTTCGTCGGCCATTATCTGAGCATCAAATTCTGGTTCTCTAATTTCTTCAATTTCTATTCTTGGGTTCTCAAGTTTGAATTTAGTCTTTAGTATATCTGTCAATTCTGCTATTTTTTCTCCGCCTCTTCCGATAACTAGTCCGGGTTTATTTGTTGAGATAACTATTTTCTCTCCAACAGGAGTGTACTCTACTCTTACTCTACTTACCTTCCCCATTCCAATTTCTTTCTTAATATATTCTTTAACTGCAAATTCGTCTTTCTTGAACTTTACAACTTTCTTTTCTTCCATTTTATTTTTTGACTCCTGTTTTTTTATTCTGAGCGTACCAAAGTTTCTTCTCCATAGCCTTTAGCCTAAGATGAAATCTTTTTCTTCTTACTTTTCCCATTCTCCCAAAGGGAAGATATGCTTTATTTGGAATTGCTTCAACAATTATCGGGTTCTCAACATCATGGCTATCTGCATTTGATTTTAGGCTTTTCACCAAAACCAAAAACTCTTTTGCAAGCTTGTGCGGATATCTTCCAGCCATTATCCCTACACCTTTCTTGTGAGGAATTTCTCCTTTCATCTTAACAACTTTCTTTTGTTTAGCGACTAACTCTAATTCTTCTATTGCTTTCTCCAGAGGTTTATATCTAATCATTCGACATATTGCTGAAGCGGTTTTAACAGAACCTTGAACTGACTGAGCGTTAACAACTACTTCTGTTTTCTTCACTTTTTGCTGTACTTTTTTTGTTTCTTTCTTTTTTTCTTCTTTCTTCTCTGGTTCAGCTATTCCGGCCTTAGCTTTTTGTTCTGGAGTAATTTCTGCAACGGCCCCTTCCTTGGGAATATTATTTTCCATTTGTTTGTTTGCCATGTTTATTTCTTTGCTTTGTTTTTACTTCCTTTAGTTGCTCCAACTCCTTTCTTTTCGTGTTTTGGTTTTACTCTTGTAATTGCAAATTCGCCTAAAACATGTCCTAGCATATCCCCCGTAACTTCAATAGGAACGAACTCTCTTCCGTTGTGTATCTGTATTTTCATCCCGACAATTTGTGGAACCACAACAAGGTCTCTCTGGTGAATTTTTATTGGTTTATTCTTAGCTATCTTTTTCTTAGATCTACTTATGAACTTTTCAATTTCCTGGAAATTTCTTAAAACACTTCTCCTACTCCTAGAAGGAATCAACTTTGAGAATTCCCTTACTTCCATTTCTTTTAATTCTTCAAGAGTTTTGCCTCTATATCTGAATATTTTCTTTCCTGAAGCATCTGTTTGTTTTTCGTTTGCCATTTTATCTTCTTTTACCTGTTCTTCTTGGTCTTAAATGCCCAACCCTTCTTCCAGGAGGAGCGTTTCTCTTAGCAATCTTTGACTTAATTCTCTTTCCTCTTCCTGAGCCGAACGGATGATCTATTACATTCATCTTGACTGCTGAAGTTCTAGGCCATAATTTATTTCTTGATTTTTTAATATAAAACATCTTCCCTGCTTTAACTGCCGGTTTATCCAGTCTTCCTGATCCAGCAATTACCCCAATTGTTGCCCTACATTCTCCTAAAAATTCTTTTTCTTTTTTAGAAGGCATAATCAAAACAATTCCGGTTTCAGTTGCTCTTCCAACTGTTGCGTAACTTCCTGCGGTTTTAATGAATTTCCCGCCGTCGTTAGGTCTTGATTCGAGATTATAAACTCTTGTTTTGATCGGTATGTCTTTTAACTTCAAGATATTTCCGTCTTTGATTTCTTTTCCTAATACTTTTATTTTTTGTTTTTCTATCATTCCCTTAAATGCTGGAATGTAAAAGTCTCCTTCTTTTGCTCTTATCTTCGCTAAAGGTGCAGTATGTGCAGTAGAGTTAACTAGGCTGATTACTGTTGCTTCCTGTTCGGATAAACTTCTTGGATAAGCAATTTTATACTTGTACGCATTTCTTCTGACTCTGTAAGCGAATCCGCCCTTTCCTCTTGCCTGTGTAATAATTCTCTTACCCATTTTACATTAATCCTAATTTAGCTGCAATATCAATTGCAGGTGTTTTTTTATTTAACTTGACATACATTATTTTCTTATTTTCTCTTCTCTGAACTCTAATGGCATCTACTTTTACCCCAAACAGTTTTTCTATCTGTTCTTTTACTCCTAGTTTAGTCGAAAGTAATTCTGCCTCGAACATTAATACGTTTTCAGATTCTATTTTCATAACTGCCTTCTCTGTTACAATTGGTTTAAGATTAATTCCATGGGTGCTAATCTTTGCTAGTTGTGCTTTTTGTTTAAGATTCATTTGAATTTTTCTCCGATTTCTTTAATTGCCTGCTCAGTGTACAGAACTAATCTTCCCGGGGAATTTCCTTCTGCAAGATTAGAAACATTTAGGTTTTTTGCCTGAACATGATCGAGTCCAGTCATTTTCATCTTTTCTTTTTCTCCAGTAATCATCAATGCTCCAGCAGTTCTCTTGTAGGGTCTTCCTCTTCCCTTTCCCTTTCCAGCTCTTACTGATTTTTTACTAACAGCAATATTGAAAAGGTCCTCCCCGAGGATTTTCTTTATTGATTGAAGTCCTTCTTTTGTTTTTAATCCAGAAATTTTGGAACTAACAACAAAAGGTAACTCTATTTTTAATTTCTTATCTTGGAGTGTAGAATATTTTTTTATCAAGAATTTTTCACTAGCTGTTGCAGCGATAGCAGATTCGAGAGCTTTTTGTAATTCTTTTTTGTTTATTTTATTTATATTTAACATCTTAATGACTTTTGGTGGGTGGGCTCTTCTACCGCCCCTTGTTTGTGGAACTTCAGCACCAATCCAATTGAACTGTGTTCCTCTCTGAGAAATTATTTTTCTAGGAACTCTGGCCATTCCCCTTCCGTAACCAGATTTCCAAACATGTCTTCTATGCTGAACAATACCAGAAGCAGAATGTTGCGCACCAGCCATAGGTGATGGCCCAAAAGGTTGTTTCAATCTTTTTGCTTCAACAACTTTAGAAATTAAATCTTCTCTAACTTCAGAAGAAAAAACTCTTGGTAGATCAATGCTTCCAGATTTTTGTCCGTTTGTATCATAAATTTGTGCTTTCATCTTATTTCAATCAATTCAAGACTTTTCTTGTTTTGTTTTTTAGTTACTCTAAGTGGTTGAGTGATTATTAGCTGTCTTTTTGCTGTACCCTGAACAGAACCCTGGACAATTACAAAATCAGAGTTAACATTTCCGTAATTTTTTATATTTGTAAGCTCTTTTCTTGATCCTGCTTTTCCAACATCAAGAACTTTATTATTATATATGACTCTTGTGAATAAACCAACCTGTCCTGCTTGAGCAACTCTGAAAGTAACTCTTCGAGGATGCCACGGACCAAGTGAACCTGGTCTTCTTACGCCTTTTTCTGATTTATGACTCTTAAGAGATAGACCCATTCTTTTTACAGGACCGCAAAGACCCTTTCCTTTTGTAAGACCTCTAGTATCAACAAGTTGTCCTTTTTCAAAGAAGTCAGAAACATAAATCTCTTTTCCAATTCTTTCCTTAACAAAAGAAAGTTTTTCTGAGATACTTCCAGAAAGTCCAACTTCAACTAAGTCCGGTGTTTTCTTTATTTGCGCTTTTTTCGGTTGTGAATAACAAATAATTCTTAGTTCATCATAATTTTCTGGCTTTATCTTTTCTAATTCTTTTATTGCTTCATTCTTGTTCTCTTTTGGGAGCTTCAAAACTCTTTTAAGTTCTTTATCAAGATTGTCCCCCAAGACTTCTGTTTTGACAATTCCGTGTTTGTATAACCTAACTGAGAAAATTTTCATAGAAGGGCATTCAAGAATAGTCACCGGAACAATGATCTTTTTCCCTTTCGTCATAGAATCTGGTGTTTCGTCTTTAACATACGCAGACATCATTCCTGCTTTGTAACATATAAAACCTTTAAGGGGTTTAGAAGAATTAAGAGCAGACCAGTTAACACTAGGTAGGAATTTAGATATTCTCTTTCTCGGCCAGTACTGAAGGCTTCCTTTTCTTGGTGATTTTGGTGCTGCCATTTTCGATTATTGTTAATAGTGCGGATGTCATTTTATCCTACCCTGGAATGATTATGAGAGAAAAAGTTAGTTTAAAAAGGTTATGCAAACTAAAATATAAGAATCCTTTTAATCATTTTCAAGGATATATTTTGCTATCCTTGGTAATAATCAGGCCTCAAATTCGTACTCTTTTTTAGTTTCAGAGCAATCAATTTTGGCTATTCTAAGAATTTTACCCTTTCTTAAAGCTCCCTCACGAACCTTAGCAAAATCCTTCTCGTTCTTTAAAGAGGTGGGGACAACAATGTCATTTATGAAAAAAGTATGAATAATATCTGCCTGCTTGAAATCAGGTTTTTCAAAGATAAAACTCTTTCCAATTGATTCGTCTGTTGTGATTAATTTACAAAAATCAGGTTTCTTACTCTCTCCATCTTCATTCTTTGAACTAGGTTTTCCGGATTTTGGGAGTTTTGGTTTTATTTTTAACTCTCCCTCTGGAAACTTAAAACTCAAAGCAAAAAAGACCTTCGGTAGGCTCTTAACAAACTTAATTATTTCTTCTCCAGACATATCTCCATCAATTGCGTATTTTTTTATTCCCTGAAACTGGCTCTTACTTTTGTAAGGAATCTCTTTCCCAAGTTCAGCTGTTGTAACAACGACACCGCTAACATTTTCCTTGGCTTTTCCTAACTTCTCAGCAGCAAGGACAACAAGCTCATTCGCAAACTCTGCAGTTGTATTGATGGTGTACTTGTTTCCAACCTTTTTTGCACTAATCCCTGCCCTGTCTCTAAATTCTCCCCTAGAAAACTTTTGAAATTGTAAATGAACAGCCCCATCAATCTTTTTGTCAACTATCTTTTTTATGAAATTCATAGAGACTTTATTAGTCTCTGCCTTATAAACTTTTTTACTTTCTGCGTAATTACGACTCTTTTTCCCAACGATAAACAAACCTTTATAAATTTCAGATCTCTCTTTAAAACATTAAGAGAAAAGAGCCCAAAATGGTAATGGATAGCGAATATTTTAAGAAAGTAATAACCACCGTTCTTATCGTAGGTCTCATAATCTTATCTTTATTTATAATTAAGCCGATATTTATCGCTGTAATCGCGGGAATTCTCCTAGCTTTTATCTTTAACCCTCTCTACGAACTCATCTTCAAGCTAACTAAATCAAGAAATATCTCTGCAGGTCTTGTTTGTCTTTTCTTATTCCTTCTAATCTTTATTCCTTTCTGGTTTTTAACACCAATGATCGTTGATGAAACCTTTAAAATTTATTTAGCTGCCCAAAAAATAGATTTTGCGGCGTTATTACAAAGCATTTTTCCCTCCATCTTTCATTCACAAGCTTTTGCCGCACAAGTAAGTTCAATCACGAGCAGCTTCATTAGTAAGACAATGAATTCAATCCTTAATGGATTTTCAGATTTAATACTTGACCTGCCTAATGTGCTCTTGCAGCTCCTAGTTGTTGCATTTACATTTTTCTTTGTATTAAGAGATAAGAATGAAATTTTAGATTATATCCGAGGACTACTTCCGTTTAGCAAAGAGGTTGAGAAAAAAATATTTGAATCTTCTAAAGATATTACCTATTCTGTTTTATACGGTCACGTCGTTATCGGGTTACTTCAAGGAGTTATTGTAGGTATAAGCTTTTTAATCTTTAGCGTTCCTAATGCATTATTTTTAACTTTACTCGCCTGTGTTGCAGCAGTTATTCCCGTACTGGGTGCGCCTTTTGTTTGGATTCCAGTAGCTGTCTACTTGTTTATCGCAGGTAATAATGGTGCTGCCTGGGCGATTGTCGGCTTTGGTTTATTTGCAGGAATAATTGATAATATCCTAAGACCCTTAATTGTTTCAAAGAGAACAAAGATAAGTACCCTTCTGATTACTCTCGGAATGGTTGGAGGGTTATTATTCTTAGGTATTCTCGGCCTTATCATTGGTCCGTTGATCTTGGCGTACTTACTAATAATATTAGAGATTTATCGTGATAAAAACAGTGTGGGTGGCATAACTTCCAGTACTAATTGAGATGGTTGAACTAAAAATAAAATTCTTGAAATGGTCAGCAGGACTTCCTGTAGCTATGCTTAACGAAGAAACTGCTAAAACTAATGGTATCCATGCTAAAGACAGAATTTTCCTTAAAACCTCTTCGGGTTTTCAATATTCAACAATTGTAGATACTGTAAAAGATCTAGTTGGAAAAAATGAAATTGCTGTTTCTTTTGAACTTAAAGAGCAACTTAACTTGAAGTTAGACCAGAAAGTTAGAATATCTCTTGCCCCACCACTAAAAACAACCCAATACATAAAAAACAAACTTTTAGGTAAAGAACTTTCAGCAAAGGAGATAGATGAGATAATCAAAGATGTTGTTATGAACTCAATGTCTGAAGCAGAAATAGGTTTTTTCGTAGCTGCAATGTATAAGAATGGAATGACCTCTGAAGAGACTGTTGATCTAACAAGAGCAATATACGAAAACGGAAATAAACTCTCTTTTAAAGAAAGAACAATTGTGGATAAGCACTGCATTGGGGGAATTCCGGGGAATAGAACTTCACCAATCGTTGTTTCTATTTGCACTGCTGCAGGATTAATTATGCCTAAGAGTTCTTCAAGGGCAATAACCTCCGCGGCCGGAACAGCAGACGTTATAGAGACAGTTGCGGATGTAGAATTTAAGAAAGAGGAAATGAAAAAAATAATCCAAGATACTGGGGGGTGCATTGTATGGGGTGGAGGTTTTGGAATGGTTACTGCAGACGCAAAAATAATTCAGATAGAAAAGGTCCTTAATCTAGATCCACAAGCACAGATGCTCGCTTCTGTTTTCTCAAAAAAACTTGCAATGGGGAGTCATTTCATACTAATAGATATTCCGTACGGAAAAACCGCTAAGGTACCTACGTTAGAAAAGGCTAAAGAATTAAAACGAAAATTTGAACTTTTGGGAAGAAAGTTCAATAAGAAACTTATAGTAGTCATAACCGACGGTTCTCAACCAGTTGGGAACGGAATCGGACCGGCACTTGAGTTAAAAGATGTCGTTAATGTTTTGGACCCTAAAAAGAACGGCCCAGGAGACCTTCAAACTAAGGCAGTATTTCTTGCAGGTCAACTTTTAGAATTAACTAACAAAGCTAAAAAAGGATGTGGAGAAAAATTAGCTCTGGAGATTTTGCAGTCAGGAAAAGCATTTGAAAAATTCAAACAGATAATTAAAAGGCAAAACGGAAATCTAAACCGGTTAGAACACACCTCTAAATTCAAGCAAGATATTATCTCAGACAAATCTGGTAAGGTCTCTGAATTTGATAATAAATCTTTAGCTTTTATAGCACGTCTTGCAGGTTGTCCGTCAGATAAATTCACCGGAATCTATCTTTATAGGCATCTTGGGGATAGAATAGAGAAAGGTCAACCGCTTCTAACCTTATACTCGGAATCAAGAACGAGATTAGACGATGCAATTGAGTGCTACAATAGTAAGAAACCAATACTAATCAATTGAGTATAGCTAACTTTTTAAACCCGGACTTCTTGAAAAAAATATGCTATCCGAAAAAGCAAACAGACAACTTGTTGAATACTTTAAGAAAAATTTAGCAAAGGGGTATACTCAAGATTCTTTAAGATTTTCACTTGGAAGACAAGGTTATTCTAGAGCTTTGATTGATAAAGCAATGGAACAAGCAAATAGAGAGATAGCAATGACTGCTCCAGTTATTAAAAGAGAAGAACCTGAAATTGTTGTAACTGAAGAGCCTATTGAACCCCCAAAGAGGTCTTGGTTCAAGAGATTATTCGGATTGGATTAATTCTTTAATAGAAATCTTTAAAACTATTCTTTTAATTCTTAAATTGTAAAATAACTGTTTACTTAACAAGCCTCCGTCGCATAATGGTATTGCACTGGTCTTGAGAACCAGGCCTTTACGGCTTCCAGGTTCGATTCCTGGCGGGGGCGTTCATTTCTAACAGCAATACTTAAAACCTCTTATTCTTTAGATAAGATATGATTTCAATATTAGAGGCATTCATACTTAGTATTGTCCAATGGATTACTGAATTGTTTCCGGTTTCTAGTTCAGGCCATTTAGCAATTTTTCATAATCTTTTAGGCTTTCAAAACCTCCCCTTTGATGTTTTTCTTCATCTGGCTTGCCTAGTTGCGGTTATTGTTGTTTTTTGGAAAGATCTTGTTATACTCTTTCACTTAAAAGAAAAAGAAAATCGCCGAATGCTTTTTGGACTTGGTATTGCAACAATTCCAGCAGTTCTCGCAGGTTTCTTTCTTAAAGATGTTATCGAGGGATTTTTTGCAAGTATACTTTATCTTGGAATTTTCTTTATGATCAGCGGAGTAATTGTTTACTGTACAAAATTTACCAAAGAGAGAAAACAAAAGATGAACTATTTTGACTCTATCTTTGTAGGTATCTTTCAAGCAATTGCTATCCTTCCAGGAATTTCTCGTTCAGGATCAACAATATCTGCAGGGTTATTTAGGGGGATAAGTAGAGAAAAAGCAGTAAAGTTTGCATTTTTACTTTCAATCCCCGTAATCTTTGGAGCCTCTTTCATAGAGCTTCCTTCAGTTCATTTCGCAGAGATATCTTACGGACTTCTTATTTTTTCTTTTGTACTAACCTTCTTTGTTAGTATTTTTGTAATACGTCTTCTTAGACTTCTAGTTTACAGAGAAAAGTTTTACTTGTTTGGTATCTATAATTTCTTACTAGGACTACTCTTAATTTTACTTAGTGTTTTCTAAAACTTACAAATGCAAAGTAGGCATAGATCACAAAGAAAAAGATTAATTCCTCCAGTTTAGAGAATTTAAACACGTATTGAATACTGCTGATTGTAGTGAATGCGAATATGAAACCAACATAAGCTAAAAAAGGTGTCACTAGATAACTTAAATTTTTCCATTTGGTTTTACTTTCATCTATTTTTGTAAATATAAATAAAAAGAAGAAAGTTACCAGCAACCATCCTAAAAAATTGTTCCCCGGAATACCAAAAAATCCATCTGTTGAGGTATACCCTGTCCAGAACCAGAGATTCAGCTTTGTTGCAATTGGGTCTACAACAAAATCCACTAAAGTTACAAGAACCGCCGCCGCAAAGGGTTTCTTCCAGTCTTTTACTTTTAATTTATTAACTAATTGATACGCACTATAGATAAGAAAGGCCCAGCAAAGAATAATAAATACCGGGGTGTTAAATATAAAGAAATTAAACTGACTCGAATAAAAGTATCCTCCAGTTTTTCCCGCCGAGAGAAGAATATTAAAATTTTCAAAAAGAATAGCGTAAATAACCGCTGATAACAATAATACAACATTCTTTCCGGATTTTCTTGCATGATATAAGCAACCTAAGAATAATATCAAAGAAGCTATTTCTAAAAAAAAGACAAACATAAGTCATGAAGCTTTCTCTGTTTTATAAATTTTTTTCAAATACTTCAAGAACTCGAGTATCTGGACTTAGAAGATAAACATGATCTTCTTTAAACCTTAATCCTCGGTAAATCCTTTGCATGAGCTCTCTTTTGGCTTTATCTTTATAAAAGTCCCAGTAGTGGTCTGGCTTTGTTTGTTTTAGAATTTTCCAGAATGCATCCTGAACATTTGGATTAGGATATTTTGTGAATATGATACTGTTACACTGTTCTCCCGGAAAATCAACCCCCCGAGTACATCTAGTGGTGAACAAAACTTCAGTATTTCCGTTTTTGAATTCATCAACAATTCTTCCTTCTTTGTCTTCCTCCTGCATAGCAATAATTCTCTCTCGAGAAAGGATATTCTTTAATCCAAAATCTGAAATCTCTTTTTCAGTAGGTAAATCCTGAAATGCATTCACGTGAACTAAAACAGGTTTCTTTGCAGCATCTACACATTTTTCTAATGCAATCAAATATTCTTTTCTTCCTAGCTTTCCTTTTGAGAAGTTATCATATTTACAATCAATTTCAAACCCGGTTTTTACAACTTCAATAGTCCCTTGCTGTTGTGATTCTGCTTCAACTATCTTGTAATTCGGTATTCCGAATACTTCTTTTAAGACTCTATCTGAGTGTAAAGTACCCGACATTAAGACAAGGATTTTATTTTTATTCATAAGATCTGCAAATTTTTTAGCGAGATTTGTTGTTACTAAATTCATAACAAAACCTTTTTCTCCTCTTTCAACAATAAGGTATGTCTCTTCAAGAACATCTTCAAAAATCTTAGCTGTTTCTTCTACATCAAATAAGTAACTCTCTTCGTCTATTTCCCCTAAAAAACTTGACTCTAAAAAAATCTTTACTAACCCTAATAAGGGGGTTTCTTTAAGAGAAAGGATCTTCCCCCCCGCTAAAGCGTCATGAATCATCTGATCGTCTTTTATTTCTTTTACTATTTTTGATACTCTATACAATCTCTCTTCAGCTTCGGGGCTTGCTTCGATTATATGGATTAAACTATTCTGAAGTTTATCTAAATTTATTGTTCTCTGATTTGAAAAACTATCCAGGAACTCATCACACTCATCAATTATCTCTACTTCTGTTTTTGGTTTCCTTCCTATTGCAAATTCAATCTTATACTTTTGAGAATTAAACACAATAACATCTGCGTCAACATAAGACATAAACTGATCATAAAAAGGACAGCCAATCTTTCTTTGATAGAATATAAATTCACTTCCATTAGAGCCCATATAATTTTTCTTTAAAAGATTCCCGGAAAACTTTAACTCATATTTAGAAGGCATTACTGGACTCCAGTACGGGCAGACTGGTGCAATAGAGAATCGTTTAACATCTTTAATCTCAGTAAAGTCTTTCCAATTGATTCTATTATTCTGTTTTAGATATTCTAAGATTCTCTGCCAATTCCTTTCTTTTATCTCAATCTTACACGGGATATGTAAGTTGTCTGCAGAGCGGTCTTTTCCAATCAAATCATTTACTCTTTCTCTTCTCCCCTCAAATATATCATTCAATTTTGAATTATCTTCTTTTCTTATTAGTGGTATTGCTTGTTTATTATCCTCTAGAAATTTGCATACATGATTATTTCTACCGGTTATTACTCTTATTTTTAATTTTTCTTTATTCTCTTTGAGAAGATACTTAGATTCTTCATAATCTGCTTTGTATTGATTCTGCAGATTTTTTCCAGGAACAACAATAGAGGTCCTTCCCAGTTTTCTAGCGATATTTAGCGCTATTGCACTTTTGCCTGTTCCACAAACTCCGTGAATAAAAATAACTTTGTTTCCTTGTTCAATAGATTCCAGCACTTCTTTTACGATTTCTTCCTGACTCTTACCATTGGAGAATCTAAGCGGTTCCAAAAACTTTTTGTCTTTTGTATATAATGACCACATCTTTTTCAATTAATTCATTTAGAATTCTCTACAAAATTTTCAATTGATTATAAATCTTGTTGTGCTAAAGACCCATCTAGAAAAATAAGGGTTTGTCTGTATCCTAAAAGGATAATCGTAAGCGATTAAAAAATAAAATAAATTATTTGCTTATCCGAACAGAGCAGACAAACCTTCTGCTGCCGCAGCTGCTTTTTCTTCTTTCTTTGGTGCCTCTTCCTTCTTAGCTTCATGTCCTGCTCCAGCACTTGGGGCAGCGGCAACAGCTAGACTTGCAGATGCAAGTTCCTGATCTATGTTAACACCTTTTAGGCTTGCAACAAGTGACTTGATTTTTCCTTCGTCTGCTTGTGCGCCTGCAGCTACAACAACACTTTTTATTCCATTCTCAGTAACTTCCTTACCAAGTTTGTGCAACAAAAGTGCAGCGTATACATTTTCCATTTTTTAGTTTCCTCCCTCAGCATTTAGTTGAGGAACATTCTCAAATTTGCTCAAAGCCTTTGCATTCATCTCGGCTTTTGCAAGTATGAATCCTATTGTTTCCTTACTTGGATAAGCAATAGAAACTGCGAAAGGTAAGATTCTTGAGTAAGCTTCTTTCAATTGCTTTAGTGTTTCTTCTGGGTCAATGTTTATGTTTGAGTATAGCTTTCCTTCTTTTGAGTCAAAAGCAGCTATTGGCGTAATTCCTATAGAGAATGGTTTAATGTCTAATTTGGCCATAACATCACATGCAGCCTGAGAAATTTTTTGTCCTTGTTTCACAATTGTCTTAGGTTCTTTAATTGAAATTTTTCCCTTGTCAATTTGAATCATAATCCCTAATGCACCAAGTTCAGAGATTGCCGGACCTGGAGTTAAATCTGTTGGACCTGCTTGAACAATGATGTCTTCTGGTGCTTCCTGTCCAGGTTTAGCTTTTGCAGGGATTTTTTTCTTAATTAACTCTAGAGCAAGATCAAAGGCATCCTCATTTGAGAACAAAATAGCAAAACTATCATCAATAGACTTACTTATTCCTTCTACTCCTGGAACTTTTGAATTTTCAATAGCCTTGAAAATAAGATTTTTCTTAGGAACTTTAACAACAGCTTTGCCTCTTAGCTTCTTTCCTACTTCTTGAAATTGTGAAGCAGGAAGCCCCTTAATTGAAGCAATCAACATTGTTCTGTATCCTTTTACTAAATCTGTTAATTCTTTTACAACAGCTTTCTTCTCTTCAGATACATGTGTTTTGAATTTTTTTTCTTTTGGCATTTTATCTTAGTTTTATCTTCTGTGGTTTAGTCATTGTGAACTTAATTTCAAGGTTCTTGACATTATCTCTCTCTTTTGGTAGAAGTTTTATTAGAGAATTGTAAAATGCTAGAATATTGTCTATTAGATCTTCATCCTTCATCTTTTGTTTTCCAATAGAAATCTTAATACTTGGCTCTTTAACTCTAATCTTCACACTTGTGTTAATTTTGTCTTTAAGTTTTGCTACCTCTTTATCGTCTATGTTCATTAAAATTCCTAGCTGAGGTGAGGGCATCTTGCCTGTTGGCCCCAAGGCCCTACCGAAGGTTGTAGCAACTTTTGGCATTACACTAGCTTGTGCAATGAAGAAATCGTAGTGATTAACTAGCTTCTTAATCTCTTTCTTATCCGAGTATCTTTTGAATTCTTCCGGGAGGATTGTGTCTACATGGCTATTTTTTGCTTCAAGGAACCCTGCGACTCTCTTATCTTTAATTTTATGCGGAACAGAAATAAATGTATTTAGGGGTGTTTTTTTAACATCGAACTTTTGTAAATTTATAATTAAATCTACTGTCTGTTCAAATTTACGATTAGCATTGGGATCTTTTCTTAATTCTACTATTGCCTTTTGTAATTCTTCTTTGATTTCTACCATTTTCGAATCTTTGCGATTTAGTTCGCTACTACCGTGCACCTAAACTCAGAACATGAGTCTAAATGATGTAGTTAGATTTCAGAGAAAAAAACTATTTATAAAACTTGCTGTTTAGTTGTTACCATAATAATACTTAAAAATGAATCCTTGTTCTCTCTTTTATGGAATTAATCGCTTTGCTCTCCTCTGGAGAGGGAACCTGGGCGCAGGTTTCTGGTCTAATAAAGTTTGGTGAATGGGATAAAATTATTCTTATCGGAAGTGACTTTGCAAGCAAATTTACTTGTGAGAAACCATTCGAATTCATTAAAATCAACACAAATCAGAGAATTGTTGAATTAAAAGAGGAAATATCTGAAAAGCTTAAGGGAAAAATTTCTGGACTGGAAGTTGCACTTTCTATTGCTTCTGGAGATGGAAAAGAGCACATGGCATTGATCTCTGCTTTAATCAACGTTCCCGTGGGGATACGATTCGCTGCCCTAACAAAAGAAGGCGTAATCGATTTGTAAAATGACTAATATGACTGAAATAGAACCTATCGCACTGTTTGACATGGATGGAACTCTTTGTGACTATGATAAAGGTTTATTTGAAGAATTAGAATCCATTCGTTCTCCTAGCGAACCTGTTTTTAATCCTCCCGTAAGAGATAATGTTCCAGAGTATGTAAAGAAAAGAAGAAACTTAATCACTGCTTCTAGTGTTTGGTGGGAAAGCCTCCCAAAACTCAAGCTCGGATGGGACATTTTAGATGTGGCAAAAAAATTAGGTTTTAGGGTAATGATTCTAACTCAGGGTCCAAGAAAAAATCCCGAGTCGTGGAAAGGAAAGAAAAAATGGATAGATAAAAATTTAGGGGAGGATACCGACATAACAATAACAAGAGACAAGGGCCTTGTTTACGGAAAAGTTCTTGTGGATGATTTTCCAGAATATATTGAAAGGTGGCTTAGTTGGAGAGAACGTGGTTTAGTTATAATGCCTGCAAATGAGTCTAATAAAGATTTTGTCCATCCTCAAGTTATAAGGTATGACGGAACAAATTTAGACCAAGTAGAGAAAGCAATGTTATCCGTGCGAGACCGTAAGAGGGGAGAGAGTCTAAGCCTGAATTAGATTTCATTCTCCTTAATTTTCAACTCTTTCTTATCTTTGCCCATAACCAGAACTCTGCTGTATTCAAATTCATCAAGAATTTTATAATTCTCTTTTAACCTTTTCAGTTCTACTGAAAGTTTTTTTGCAAAATCTTTTACTTCGCGATGCCAGGGCATTTGTTCATACCTTAGTCTTTCCTTAGCAAAACCAACATGCATGAATCCCTTGATCTCAATAAACTGCGGCCTTGATTTTTTTATTAACTGAGCATACTCTGGAATTAATTCGTTAGACATATTAAGATCTTTCACGAGATTTATTCTGAAGACTGTTCTAGTTTTTTTTCTTATTCTTGGAAGAAATTCTAATGTTTCATTTAACTTTTTCCAAGCATCTTTTTTCGTGCTTCTGTGAAATTTATCATACAATCTTTCATTAGGAGCATTTACCGAAACATAAACCTGTGTAGGAAGCTGTTTTTTCTTTTCTAATTTTTTCAAAACTTCTGGATAAAGCCCGTTTGTTACAAGAAAGCTAGTCTTCTTTCTTTTTCTTAATTCTTTAATTAATTCTCCTAGATTTGGGTAAATAGTTGGTTCTCCAGAAAGAGAAATAGCAAATTGCATTGGTTCTTGAGCTTCTTCCCATTTTTTCATATTTGCTTTACTTCTTGTTTTATATCTTGTTTCTGGAAGAATCTTGAATCCTCGAAGCAAGTTTCTTTGTGCTTCAATACATCCGTCAACGATCTCCTTTGCGGAATCTATCTGCCCCGGGATTTTCTCTCCCGTGGTAAATTCAATCGCTCTCCAACAATGTAAACACTGATTTGGGCACCATAGAGAGGGAGTCATCTGGCAACATCTATGGCTTTTAATTCCGTAGAATTTTTCTTTATAACAACAATCCTCTCCACGAATAGCTTTTTTCGTCCACTGACAAATTTGTACTGCAGAATGTTTATTTTTTCCCACAATTCTGTAGTGCTGTTTTTCTAAAGATTTCTGAACTTTTTCTGGTAGCATTCATTTTTTAATCAAATTCAAAATTTAAATGCTTCTAAAAGAAAAAAGCAATAACCCACTTAACCATCAAGGCTAGGAGTAATAATAGTAGGAAGTAAGTAATGTACTTGAAAGATTTTTCTGCGACTTTTTCTGATTTTGTTATCCCTAAAACTCCTAGATAAAAGAATCTTCCCCCGTCTAAGAATCCCAGTGGGAGCATATTAAAGAGAGCAACAGCTAAATTAATCAGAAGAACCCACCAAAGTAAATCATAGAAGAAAACAACAGTTTGACCATCAAATGCTGGTTCATAATACGTTCCAGGAGTTTTCACTAAACTAAATACCCCCACTATTGCCCCCCTGATTCCAGAAGAATTTGATTCAAAGAACCCAATTCCCAGCCAGGCTTTACTAGAATTTTTTGAATTCTCTCCAAGAGTTACTACCTGATTAATCCTCTTACCCTCACTACCCAGGCTAGTCACTTCAATTTCTTCTCCAGGTCTATATTTATCTAGTTCCTGGGCAAGTTCAGCTCTGCTATTTACCCGGACACCATCAATTGCATAAATAATCCTTGAAAAGTTTGCTCTGATTGCCGGGGCATCATCATACAAGATTATCCCCCCATAAGTTTTGAAACTCTCGTTCTGAGCTGCAAAATCATTCTTAGATATAATATAAGTTTTATTCTCTGCTAGAATACTGTTAAATCCCTTATCGTCCATCTTTCCGAGAATTCCGTAAAAAGAATGATTCTGAACATCAATACCGTTTATTTTTTCAATTTGACTTAGATTCATTGGTTCATATGAAAAAGTATTATACATAACCCCTGCTGGCGCAAAGGCCATCTTGAAGAATAATAAAAAGAGAATTCCAACAATCAGGAAAACAAGGATATTCGCAAAAACACCCGCAGAAAGGATAGACATTTGTTCAAACTTTTTCTTTTTCGTCATTTGCTTATCATTTTGTTCGACAAATGCCCCAAAGAACGCTGGGAAATATTTCAAGAATGCAAAACCAGTACTTTTTATCTTAACTCCATAACGCGCAGCAAAAATTCCGTGGAAGAATTCGTGGCACGTGGCTACAATTAAAATTGCAACTATAAAATAAATAAAATAGAATGGCGGAAACATTGACTCTAAGCCAAATAACTGTGGAAAGTATGGAATGAGCGGCATGACGGGGGGAGCCTTCAATGTCTCAGCAATCTGTGGTTGAGTCATATAGATATACACAGTCTGTACAATCAAAATTAACATAGCAACCATAAGGATAAATCCTAGGATAATTGAAATATAACTAAGAACTTTCAAAGTTTTTTTGTACTTCTTTCCGGTTCTTTCGATGAGCTTCATTCCCCAACTTGTTCTATATAATAATAACCAACCCTCTTGCTTCAAGTTTTTTCTCTTTTTATACAAAAAAAATCCAGCAAAACCTAAGAACAGTACTAAAAATATTAAATCTACAATAATTAAATTCATTTCATCCTCTTAAGATTATAGTTTTTAGTAGTTTATAAAATAATCCAACTACTTCTTTTTTATTGTTCTGAATGCAGTTTTTTTACACTTCCTGCACTTAACTTTTTTTGAAAGAATTTTTAGTGGACTCGCTCTTATCTTTGTATTACAATTCTTACAGATGAATGCATTCTTGAACATTCTGTTATTTGCTTCTGGAATCTTAGTTGCCATTTACAGTTTCCTCCTAACTATTTTTTGACCTTCAATATCCCAATACTCACAATTTCCATTTTCTTCTAATTCATTAAATAAATCTTGATCTGGGCACGGAACATCTATTGTCTCAAAACTTTCAAGATCCATTAAACTTACTCTCCCATCTGATTTTGAAAGAACTTGGGCTTTTCTTTTCTCAACTAGCGGAACATCGAATCTATCATGCCCCGGAACAACAAAAACTTTTTTGTTTCCAGTAATTATTCCAACAGCTTCAATTCTACATTTAGCGTGTCCGTGTTTTCCAGTTTTAGAAATGTCCATACTTTTCACAGTACACGGAGTACCATCAACCATGATGTTTGTTCCAACTTTCGCTTCTGTCGCCTCTATAATTTTTAATACCATTAAATGAAACAAAAAAAGAAGATTTATAAACGTTTTTACTTACGACTGAATATTACAATGGTACTTCAAAAAAAAGATTTCATTGAATTTGAATTTATTGGCAAAATAAAAGACACTGGAGAACTATTTGACTCAAATATCGCGGGGGAATTAAAAAAAATAAATCCCGAAGCAATAGCTAAACCTTACATTATTCCTCTTGGAGAAGGCTTATTCATGCCTGCTGTTGAGGAATTTCTGATTGGGAAACCAGAAACTGCTGCTAGTTATGATATCTCTTTAACTCCCGAAAAAGCATTTGGCCTTCGAAATTCAAAATTTGTTCAGATAATGCCCCTAAAGATTTTTCATAGTCAGAGGATTGTTCCTACTCCAGGTTCTGTCTTTAATTTTGATGGGCGATTAGGAAAGGTTCTTTCTGTGAACGGTGGGAGAGTTATAACCGACTTTAACCACCCTCTTGCCGGAAAAGAAGTTAATTATAAAATAAACATTATAAAAAAAGTAGAAGACCTAAATCAAAAGACCAAAGCACTAATAGAGTTTTTTTTACAGAAAGACATATCCTTTACAATTGAAGGAAATAAACTAAAAATAGAAGCAGAGACACAAATAGCTAAATTTTTGGGGTTATTTAAAGATAAGTTCAAGGATCTTCTAAACCTAGAGTTAGAAATAGAAGAATCAAAAAAAGAAGAGAAAAAAGAATAAGTCTCTTATAAGTGACTAACTTTTGGATTTTAAAACAACAATTCTTATAAACAGTAATTATTTAGGTGTTTTATGGGTGATGACTTATTCAAAAGGACTGATACTAAGGACAAAAACGTTTCTGATGAGGTTAGAGAAATTGATAAAGAGTTGGAAGAACTCTTAAAGAAACAGGCAGCTAAGATTAAGGTTGTAGGTATTGGTGGTGGAGGAAATAACTCTCTTTCTAGAATGCGAGAGATTGGAATTAAGGGGGGAGAACTAATCGCTATTAATACAGATGCACAGGATTTGCTCTACGCAAATGCAGACCATAAAATCTTAATCGGAAAAGAGTTAACAATGGGTTTGGGTGCGGGGTCTAATCCTAAAGTGGGTGCAGAAGCAGCAAAAGAATCTGAGGCAGAAATTAAGAAGAAGTTGGCGGGGGGAGATATGGTTTTCATTACTTGCGGTCTTGGTGGAGGAACAGGTACTGGCGCAGCGCCAGTTGTTTCCGGCATTGCTAGGAGGCAAGGAGCATTAACTATTGGGGTCGTAACTCTTCCATTTACTCTTGAGGGAGCTAAAAGAATAGAGAACGCTATGGATGGTTTAGAAAAAATGCAAGCCGCAGTAGATACTCTTATTGTAATCCCAAATGATAAGCTTCTAGAACTTGCTCCGGATTTACCTTTACACACCGCATTTAAAATTGCAGATGAGATTCTAACCAATGCTGTTAAAGGAGTTACAGAGTTAATAACAACTTCGGGTTTAGTTAACTTAGACTTTGCAGATATTAAAGCAGTTATGGCTAATGGGGGTGTCTCTTTAATTGGAATGGGAGAGTCAGACTCCCAAAATAGAGCATCAGACTCTGTAGATAAGGCAATCCATAACCCTCTTCTTGATGTAGACATTTCAAATGCAAAAGGAGCGCTAGTAAACATTGTTGGGGGTCAGGACATGACTCTTGATGAGTGCAGAGTTGTGATGGAACAAATAGGTTCACGATTAAGCCCAGACGCAAAAATAATCTGGGGAGCAAAAATTTCTCCAGATATGGATAAATCCATGAGAGTTTTGTTAATAGTTACAGGGGTGCGAAGTACGCAGATTCTTGGGGATTTAGATGATATTGATGAAGTTAGAAGAAAAGAAATTGAAGAAGAGTTAGGAATAGAATTTTTCACAGGCGAATCAGAAGAAGATTAATCCCAAATTTTAAAAACTCTCTTTCTATAAAATAAATATGAGTGAAGAAGAAAAACCCGGATTTGCAGGATCAAGTAAGTCTTTTTTTATCAAATGTAAAAGAGTTTGGACTACTTTAAAAAAACCCTCTAGAAAAGAGTTCGAGACAATTGCAAAAGTTTCTGCGATAGGGATAGTCCTTCTTGGGGCCGTAGGTTTCCTTATTTCTATAATAATCAAGCTTATTTTCCCATAAGTAAAATTTATAAATCTACATTTTTACATAATATTACTACTTCTAAAAATTTAGGAGCTAGTTGGAACCAAATAAGATGATTTTCATTATAAAAGTAATAACAAACAAGGAAGAGAAAGCACTAGAGATGATCTCTGATAAAGCTAAAAAGAAAAATCTTAATGTATTCTCTGTTTCTCGCCCTCACGGAATGAGGGGTTATGTTTTACTAGAAGCAGAAGATAGAGATTCTGCAGAAGAGGCTGTTTTTAATCTACCTTATGTTAAGGGAATAATTGGAAAAACAATCTCTTACGAAGAGATAAAAAATATGGTTGAACCTTCTGTAACAACAATATCAATTAAGGAAGGAGACATTGTTGAGATCATTTCAGAGCCATTTAAGAAAGAAAAAGCAAAAGTTTTAAGAATAGATAAACAGAAAGAAGAAGTTGTTGTCAGCCTTTTGGGAGCAGTAGTTCCTATGCCTCTAACAATTAAATTAGATAATGTTCGTGTTGTTAGAAGAGAGGAAGGCGAAGACGATCAGGAGAATAACCAATGATAATCAAGTTACTTGTCGAGGGTGGAGCAATGAAGCCAGGACCAACTCTTAGTCAGAAATTAGGCCCAGCTGGAATTAATATGAATCAAGTTCTTCAAAAAATTAATGAAGCAACAAAAGACTTTGCGGGTTTGAAGGTTCCGGTAGAATTAGATATAGATACTTCAACAAAAACTTTTGAAGTAAAGGTTTTTTCTCCACCAGTTTCGGAGTTAATTAAGAGGGAGCTAAAAATAGATAAGGGATCGGGATTACAAAAAAAACAGTACGTTGCTAATGCTTCTATTGAGCAGATAATTTCTGTTGCAAAGACTAAACAATCAAATATGTTATGTAAGGATTTAAAATCAGCAGTAAAAACAGTCGCGGGAACCTGTGTTTCTCTAGGTGTTTTAATAGAAAATAAGCGCGCAGTAGAAGTAGAAAGAGAAATTGAAGAGGGGAAATATGATAAGGAAATAAAAGCTGAGAGCACAAAGACCCCTGAAGACAAAAAGAAGAAATTAGACACTTACTTTGCGGAACTAAAAACACAGCAGGATAAAGCAATGAAGCAAGAGCAGGCTGCTAAAGAAGCAGCAGCTGCCGCAGCACAAGCTGCAGCACCAACTGCAACAGCTACAACAGCAGCCCCAGCAACGGCTGGAGCAAAAACTCCTGCAGCTGCCCCAGCAGCAAAAGCCCCCGCAAAAACCGATGCTAAAAAGAAATAATTTATAAACAAATTTTAGCTCAGGTTCAATATGGGGATATGGGGTAGCCTGGTTAGCCTCAGAGGTTTGGGACCTCTTGACCCCGGTTCAAATCCGGGTATCCCCATTCGTTTTTAGGAGCGAATGAGACAAAAAGTAACTTAATATAATACTAAAATGCCAACAAAAACAAAAAAAGTAAAAGCAGCAGGAAGATTTGGATGTAGATACGGAAAAAAAGTTAGAACTAAACTAGCGGCAGTAGAATCTATTCAAAGAAAAAAACAAAAATGTCCTTTTTGCGGAAAATTACAAGCAAAAAGACTCTCAAAAGGAATTTGGCACTGTAAAAAGTGTGATAAAAAATTTGCATCAAATACTTATCACTTAGATTAAATTTAAAATACTAAAAATACTAATAAAATAATGGCAAACTACAAATGCTTCAAATGCGGTAAAAAAATAGTTAGTAATACTCTCGATAAAAGATTTGTCTGTCCTGGATGCGGGAGTAAAATTTTCTACAAACCAAGAACTAACGTAAGAAGAGTTAAGGCAGATTAATTTTAAGATGGCAGAAAATAAACAGCAAAAATTGCAAGAGCTACAATTCTTAGAGCATAGTATTCAAAACTTAATCCTCCAAAAACAGGCTTTTGATATGGAGCTTTCTGAGACCAAATCTGCCTTAGAGGAACTAAATAGCTCCTCTGAAGAGGTATACAAAATAATCGGACAATTAATGATTAAGACAGACAAAAAGAAGATCTTAGAAGAGCTGCACAACAAGGAGAAGCTACTCTCAGTAAGAGTTAGTTCTCTCGAGAAACAAGAAAAATCTCTTTCGGAAAAAGTAGAATCAATCAGAGAAGAAATTTTATCTGAAAATAAAAAAAAGTGATTTTCCGTCGAGGAAAATAAATTCTTACCTTAAAAACATATATATTTTTACCTACGAAATATTTATAAACAGCTTGTTTCTAGATAAGTTATGGTGTTTAATAAACTTAAAAAAGCGTTGATGGGCTCAGGCGATGTTGCTGGAGACGAATACATCGAAATTGACCTAAACCAAGAAAAGAAAGATAAAAAAGTCTTGATCCGTCTTTTCAGCTTAAAGCAATACGAAGAGGTTAATGACATTCTTAATGCTTTAAGAGAAGGATATACAATTGCAGTAATAGATATTAAGACTCTTAGACAGAAAGACTCTATAGAGTTGAAAAGATCTGTTGCTAAGATTAAAAAAACTGTTGATGCTATTGGCGGAAACATAGCTGGTTTCGGTGAAAATACTGTAATCGTAACACCTCCTTTCGCAAAAATTCATAAAGAAGCAGAAAGAATTCCAAGAGAAGGTATGCCTGCTAACAAATTCATGTAATTTTTCTTAGGAGAAGCTAATCAATAGCTCATTTACAAAAGATGGTGAAAAGAACTTTATTAATTATTTTGTCAGTCTTGATTTTAACTCAGTTAGTGCTAGCTATGCCTACTGAAATTAGAGTAAAGACCCTTCCTTATAATGAGGTTATTGTAACTATTACTAAAAACGGTCAAACTCTCGAGAGATATACAGGTTCTTCTAATTATTTTGGTGATGCTATCTTCAAATACTCCTCTTCATCTCGGACCTTTGATATGTATGTTCAGGTAAGAAATCTTAAGGAAACACTATATTTCGAGTCTTACCCCGAGACAGAAGCCGGAGGAACACAACTTGTAGAACTATATCCCGCAGATTTTATCTTTCCAGAACCTATAAACCGGGAAAATAAAACACAACAGACACCGATGACGGGGGATGTTGTAGCTTCTTCAAATACTACTGAGATAAATGAAACAACTGCAGTTGTACCCCCCGCAGAGGTTGATCAGCCAGTTGTAACCGAAACTCCAGTAGTAGTAACTAATAGTACACCTAAGAAGTCATGGTTTACTAGTTTTGCGTCTGATGAAAATGGTGAAGTAAAAATATCCCTTAATACTCTCTATTATATTATAGGAGCAATTATTGTTATTATTATAGTCATTTTCCTTATTCGAAGGATAGTAAAGAAGAGGAGAGATAACCCCTATTACGATTACAAACCCGCTAAGAGTGAGGTTAAAGTAAGAAAATTAAGCGAGCTTATGGAAGACCGGGGAGATCTGAATGTTCCTTCTAGAGATTTTGCTAAGGCAGAAAAGAAGTTACACGATGCAGAAGCTCAGGTTAGTAGATTAAAAAATCAAGATAGAATAGATTCTATACAGAAAAAAATTGAAGAACAACAGAGAGAGCTTAGAAGATTGCAGAGAGGATAATTCTGAGCACTAACTTTATAACCTAGTTCATTTTTATTTTCTTAATGAAAACATTATTTATCCCAACAAAGAGAAAAATTTCTTTGGATGAAAACCTTCTGGCCAAGATTTCAAAAAAACTACCCTCAAATATCTATCTCTCTTATTCTATCCAATTCCAAGATGTCGCTAAAAGAGTTAAGGAAGTCCTTGAAAAAGATCATAAGATAACTGGCTTTAGCCAAATTCTTGGTTGTACTATTCCTAAAATGCAAAAAGGAACAGAAGCAGCTCTTTTAGTTGGTTCTGGTAAATTTCATGCAGTCTCTCTGGCTTACGAGTCAAAACTCCCGGTCTTTATATTTGAACCAAACTACTTAGAAAAAATATCTGAATTTGATGTATGGGAGTTTGAGAAAAAGAAAAAAGGAGCTTACGCTAAATTTTTGATTTCTAACAAAATAGGTATTATTATTTCAACAAAGCCTGGCCAGGAAAAGCTTTCTTTCGCTTTAAGATCTAAAAAATCACTTAAAAACAAAAAACCCTATTTATTTATTACAAATGAGATAACTCCTGCAGAATTTGAAAACTTTTCGGATATAGAAAGCTGGGTTAACACAAGTTGCCCTAGAATGGATATGGCAGACTCAAGAATAGTTAATATTAAAGAAATTCTTAGACACTAGCTGTTGAGAAGACAGTTTTAAGAGCCACTATTATTGTTGCAGGTACAAATAATACTAGTAGTGCAGCGAAAATACATACCGCAACCTTTCCTGCCTCTATCCCTATAATCGCTACAGACAAGCTGTCCATACCAAATTTGCTAACAATTACTAAAGCAACCCCTGCAATTAAGAATGTCTGAGTTTCTTTTCCTACAACATTAGCAAACCCGATAATAATCCCTATAATTGCGAGAATAGCGTATATCCAATTACTGAAGATAGTAAACTGCGGAGAGGAAATTACTGCGGTTGCAACTCCAATCGCTATTGCAAGAATTACTCCTATAAGAAAAGACCATGCACCAACACTATTTTCTTTAGACTTAATCCCCATTGTTTTTTGTATTCGGTAAAATATATAAAAGTTGTTATGCATTATGTTTCACTATAGAATTAATACATATGCTTGACAATAGAAATATTTATAAACCATAGTAACTGCGCAATGACACAACAATGAAAAATAAAACACAAGCTTTGTTCGCAGGGAGTGTTCTAGCTTTAGTTTTCTTATTAACTTTCGCTAGTGCTGCTTCATTTAGTGTTTCTCAAACCTCAATTTCCTTTACACCTTCAGTTACAGCCCAGGCTTTTACAATAACTTTAAACAATCAGTCTGAAACAAAAAACTTCACTCTTTCACCTATGGCTATAACTGGTGAAAATGGATATGTTGCTGTTTTCTCACATTCGGGAAGTTTGGAGAATATAAGCACTTCAACAATAACTATTACCCCCACTGCAGCTATAGATTATACTAAGTTTTCTTTCGGAAAAACTTATACCTCTACTTTTTTAGTATCTAACGCTCAAAACGTTTCAGACAATCAAACAATCTCATTAAAAGTTGATAATACCCAATTTTGTTCTTACGGGAATACTCTGGGTTCAAACTTCCAAATTTCTGATCTCTCTTTTAACAATGAAGGAAAGTTTGGAGATGATGATGTTTGGTATCCTTTAACTGAAGTTAAGGTTGAACTTACTGTAGAAAATAACGCAGATTATGATGTGCAAGATGCTGAAATAAGGTGGGCTCTTTATTCTAACACTGGTAAATTAATAATGGACGGAAAAGAATCTAAGGTTGATGTTGACAGCGATGACGAACAAACTGTTTCATTCACAATAAAATTAGACGAAAACCTAGATGATCTTAATGACGGGACTTACACTTTTTATGTTAAAGCAACAGGAAAAGCAGATTTAGATACCGGTTCTGAAACTGTTTGTACAGAAGATTCAGATTCTGTAGAGGTAGTGGTTGAAAATGACTTTGTTATTTTAGATAACCTTGAGTATCAAAACGATACAAGTTGCGGTTCTGACTTACAAATCACTGCCGATGCATTTAACATTGGTTCTGATAAACAAACAGATGTTTATGTGAGAGTTCACAACTCAGAACTTGGAATAAACCAAAATGTTCAGCTTGGGGATATTAAATCTATGGACTCGGAGCTATTTTCCTTCCTTTATACAATCCCCTCAAATATAACTGCAAAAACTTATGCAATCCAATTGGATGTCTACGATGATGGAGATGACATATACAAGAACAATGATGATGAGGAAGCAACATATGTTGTCCCAGTTTCTGTTAGTGGGTGTGCTCCTTCAATAACAGGTATTGTTTCTGGGGGAGATGTTCAATCTGGAGGAAATGCCGGAAAGGACTTAGTTGTAAAGGTTTCAGTTACAAATACTGGAAAGGCTTTAACTACTTACACAGTAAACCCCACATCTTACTCAGACTGGGCTAGTTCAGTTACTCTAGATCAGAGCACTATTGTAGTATCTCCCGGCCAGTCAAAAGATATTTTACTAACATTCAAAACTAAAACTGTTGAAACAGGAGAGTACAATTTTAATGTCGAGCTTGCAGCAAGCGGAAAAACAATTGCAACACAGCCATTCCAAGTATCTCTTGACAATAGTTCATGGTTCGGAGACTTTAACGGTTTCGGAGACAACTGGTACTTATGGGTAATTGGTGCTTTGAATGTAATCTTAGTACTGATAATCATAATTGTGGCTGTTAGAGTTGCAAGAAGATAATTTTTCTTTTACTTTTATCTTTCCCCATAAAACATTTTTTCATATATTCTAGACCAGAATCTTTTTCTGTTTTCCATATCTACAACTATCCACCCAATTGTAAACCCTAAAGCTCCCCCAACTAAAACATCACTTAAAAAGTGCAATCCAAAATAGACTCTTGAGAATGCTACAAGAACAGCGAAGATTATCCATAAAAAACTTATTTTTCTAAACTCTTTGAATAGTATTGGAATTGCTGCAAAAACCATCATGGTTTGTAATGACGGGAATGAAAAATTCCAAGTAGTAAAACTAGGATTGGCGAGAATAGGCATTAATTCAGTAAGTCCTTGCTGAAAGGGTCTTAATCTTTGAACACCAAATTTCAAAAGAAAGCCCAAAGCAACAGAAAAACCAAGAGCGACCCACAGGGGTAAAATCCACTTCCTTTTATGTTCTTGCCAGAGAAAAAAAACAGGTAAGACAAAGAAGATAATCAATTCTGAACTAACAAAAGTTATTCCTAAAAGGATATCCATCAATAGACCAATGTTTACTGACTGTATGTAAATCAATATCTGCCCGTCAAAGTAAAAACTAAAGAGAATTAAAACAGCTAGGACTACTCCGACTAGTAGAACTATCTCCCCTCTTTTCTTATTCATGATTTATTGAGTCTCAAATTATTTAAATAGGTTTCTCATGTCTAGTTTATGAATTCAAAAACAAAAGAGTACTCATCTCTATTGATTAGGTATATAATTCTTCTTCTAGCCCCCTTAGGAAATCTCATAATTTTTTATACAATCTTTACTCCTTTAACCCTTTACCTCTCTTATTTCTTCATTAATCTATTTTTTGAAACTTCATTATACAATTCATATCTCTTTTTTGGGACTAACGCAATAAACATGATCCCTGCCTGTGTGGCCGGGGCCGCTTATTACTTACTTTTAATACTAAACTTATCAACCCGAGAGATCCCTTTACAGAAACGGATACTTCTCTTAATAAGCTCTTTTGCAAGCTTTTTGATACTTAATTCCTTAAGAATATTTTTCCTAGCGCTACTTCTTAACTATAGCTTAGCCTACTTTAATGCTCTACATTTATTTTTTTGGTACATTATGAGCACTCTTTTTGTTGTAATAATCTGGTTTGTCCATGTTAAATTATTTAAAATAAAAGCAATCCCTATTTATTCAGACCTATTAAAATTAAAAAAAGTACTATATAAACAATGATCTCTGAATTTTTCCAATTTTTGATGCACTTAGATGTAAACCTTCTCTTGCTTGTGCAATCTTATGGGATTATAATATACCCTTTGTTGTTTATTGTCCTTTTTTGTGAAACGGGGCTTGTTGTTGCCCCATTTCTCCCCGGGGATTCTTTGCTCTTTGCTGCTGGAACTTTAGCAGCAGTTGGGGCTCTAAACCTTTGGATAGTTCTTTTCATTCTTCTATTTGCAGCAATTATTGGAGATTCTGTTAATTACTCTATCGGGAAATTTGCAGGTAGAAAATTAATAGAAAAGAACTATATTAAAGAAGCATATATACAAAAAACAGAACACTTCTACGAAAAATACGGAAATAAAACAATTGTGATAGCAAGATTTATGCCAATTATTCGTACTTTTGCACCATTTATTGCGGGTGTTGGAAGAATGAACTACACAAAGTTTTTGTTCTACAACATCCTAGGTGCAGTTATGTGGGTACTTCTCTTTGTTCTAGGGGGATTTTTCTTCGGAAATATACCTTTGATTAAAGAGCACTTCAGTTTAGTTATTTTGTTAATTATTATAATATCAATAGTTCCTGCAGTGATAGACTTTGTTAGATACAAATTTAGTAAGAACTAATTGGACGCCTGTTTCTTTGCTTCTGCTTTTAGCTCAATTAAATCTTCTACAATAAACTTCTCTGTTCCTTCAAGAATTTCACAATTACTTATATGTATAGTATAACAGTTTTGTGAATTTTGCACAATTTTTGTTTCATTTGAGGGGTCTATCTCTAGAAAGATATACCTTCCTTGGGGATCACAAGTCGCATTCTTATCTTGTACAACATCAACTGCTAACCCATCCTGTAAAAATTGTGCTAAATTTGCAATAGAAATAACCCCTGCCCCACCGCACTGGAAGTCATCAGTCACATTAAGTACTAAAACATCTTTTAGATTTATTCTTTCTCCTTCAAAGGGGATTTTATCTAAGTCTTTAGGATTGGTTCTTACATATAAATTAAAGTTCTTCCACTCTCCATTAATGTACGTGGGAAATTGTGTTTTATAAAAAGTAATTTCTCCTGCTTTAACCTTCTCAAATTCTAATCCTTCATAGGTAAAGTGTTTAGATGCTTCAGCTAATAAAATAACAGCAATAAACGCGATGATGAAAAAGCCTACCCCAATAAGGATATTTTTTAAAACTTTATTATAATCTTTTTTCTCTTCAATCCCCGAAGGAACTTTTTCTTTTCCTTCCACAACTATCTCTTCTTCTTTTTCCCCCTTTTTTATATCAAATACTTCGGTTACTTTTTCTGTATCTTTCTTTTCTGTTCTCTTTTTTTTAATAGCCATTTTATATATTTACTTTATTCCAAATAGTTTAAATAAGTATTCATCAGTTATTTCTAGAATCTTTTCTGGGGTCGAATTTATTAAGACACAAGATTGATTTTGAGTTAATGTTGATTGGCTTGTGCTGGAATATCTTATTATTATGAAATTGTTTGAACAATCTTTTACCGGAATTTCTGAACTGCAGTTTTCATCTTTTGGACAAGCTTGCTGTATTCTTTCAACAATGTTATTAGACTGAGGATCAAGGTTTCTATATATTTCTACTTCTGCTTCCCTACTTTCCGAATAAAGATACAACGGTTTATTCTGGTAATTTGTTATATCCTTTACTTCTGCAGATGTATTCTCTGTCTGGAGTGGATTATAAAATGAAACGAGGTTAAATCCCCCACTTTGCGAGAACCATAATCCATTAGACTGCTGGAATTCAACTCCATTAAACACTATTTTCTGGCTTTTTTGTTTTCCAAAAGAGTCCACAACAATTGCAAATGAGCTTCCTAACATTACTACAATTAAAACAATTCCAATAATCCACTGGTTTCTCCTCTGTTTTTTCTTTACCTGTGCTTCTGTTTCTATATTTCTCATCGTACTTCCTTAAAGAAGCTAGATTAGGTATAAAAACTTTGTGATAATAAATACAAAAACACCGTCGATAATTACGGGACCCCAGTCATAAAGTTAAAAAAAAGAAAGAAAAAAAGAAAAAGTAAAAATTGTTTTAGCTTATTTAAGCCGCAGTTACATCAACTGTTCCTGTAGCACTAACTGTTCCAACGTATTTCTTACCTGCTGCAGTGTCTACTGTCTTCTCAAGTAAATAAGAAGCAGCAGCTGTTGTATCAGCAGCATTGTAACCAGCAACAACTAACGCAGTCTTTCCAGCTGTAAATTTATCAGCGTAAGATGCGATTAGGAATTGTCCAGCTCCAACACCAGTACTTGTTGTGAATTCAGATTCACAATAAGCACTGCCAAGAACGTCAGCAGTTGCAGAGTTAATACAGCTACCACCTACAAGGATAACATTTCTTCCTTGCCATGATGCTTTTTCAGCATCAGTAAATATCATATTTCCTACTTCACCCATTGTTGAAGTTGGAGCAGTGACGAATACATTAGCGTAAACTTCACCTTTGTGATATTCTACATTAGCATAGTAAGCGTTGCTATCTGTCTTGTCCCAAGTGATTTTTGAGGCTAGTGGAGTAATCATGTATGCTTCCCATACTTTTGTTCCAGTACCTGTCTCTTGGAATGTAGCTCCTCTTGCGTCTACAGCACTAACAGTAACTCTCTTAGATGGAGATGATCCTCCTGAACCATCAACAGTCATGTTGAATGGTTTATTATCTAAGCTTCCATACTGATCAGCTTCACCCATCCATAAAAGGAATCCTCCCACGTGATGTCCATCACTAATGTAAGAGGCATTTGTGCTACTAAGGTATATTTGTCCCTTAGAAGTATTAAATGAGGCGTATTGTCCATCAGCAGTAGAGTACGGTAAGTAAACCTTCAATCCATCTTTTGTATAAAGAGTATTGAAAGAACCTCCTGAGTTAATTGTAGCAGTAACCCATCTATCTGTAGAGTTGTAACCAACACTACTAACAGTTATAGTTATACTTCCAATGTTACAAGATTGTCCTGCGTAAAGTGCTTCACACCTTACAGTACTTTCTCCCCCAATAGGCGCAGCAGTAACAAGGTTGGTTTCATTTCTTCCAACATCCTCATTGATATTCTTGAATCTTAAGTAGTAAGATTCAGAATCTCTGGTACTTGCCCATGAAGCAACAAAACCACTGTGGTAGTTATCGCTTGCTTTAAGGTCGTAGTAAGTAAGAGTTGTTTCGTTTGATGTAGCTAATAATTCTGTAGCTGATTTACCAATACCTGTGATATTACCCGTTGTCTGGCTAATATATAAAAATGGAATAGAGTAATCTCCTTCCTTAAGTGTTGTTCTAAGAGACGCGTAGTCTGCTGCTAGATCAACCTTTGTCATTTCTTTATCAGGCATTGTTGTGTCAGACATAGAGAACTTAACTGCTTCAAAGCCAGGCATTACTAATTCTGAGCCAGGATTTAGGAACTTTTTATCTCCTAATTTCCACTCAATAATTAATTTTTGCCAGCTAACTTTACTTGCAGTTCTACTAAATGTAAAGTAACCTGTTAGATCAGATATTATTTTATCGTTGATCTTAACATTACTTGCATCAGTAACCTCAAGCTTTCCTTTTCCTAAGCTGAATGATACCATCTTAGAACCACCTTGATAGTTCTGAACTAGAATGTCTCTTACACCAATGTAAGTTCCATCACCCAAGTTGTATGTATTAGCAGTGCTAGTCATTAACTCAGTTACTACTTCAGTTCCGTCTGGCTTCTTAACTCTAAACTTAACTTGGTCTGTAGAAATGAAGTCAAGTGTGACATCATAACTTTTTCCACCAATAACTAATGTTTTAGTCTCTCCCTCACCTAATTGATCAGATGTAGCAGAATCTAAAAGAGTCATTTTAGCTGTAGAGTTTTTATAATCTAAGATATAGTATGTCTTACCTAGTATCTGGATGTTTCTATTCTCAAAGTCAGTTAAATCTGTACCTTGAGTAGCTTCTGGCATAGTATTGAATGTCAGAGTGTAGTTAACTACTGCTGCATTTGCATTAACTTTGAATCCTAGTGTAGGAACATTGTTATTGAAGTCTGGATCTCTAAAGTGACTGAATGAGATGTTTCCAAGAACTAATTGTTGAGTATATTTGTACTCATCATTCTTAGCATTTCTGTAAACACCATCAGCTAGTAGAGTTGGAAGGTCAGTCTTTGTGATAGCACTTCCCCAAACGTCCTTTATTCCTGTACCAACATTGATTTTTGTTGAGGGCTTCTCAATTTTGAAGCTCTCTCCTGTTGGAGCGCCTCCTTCAGTAGTTACCTTAGTTTTAAGGTACTCATTTATGTTAGTAACCGCAGCAACATCAGTTGAAGCAGCGTTAGCACCATAAACGATTGCTGTATTAGCAGCAGTACTATCTGAGAAAGGAGCTGGGAAATTAGCAGCGGCAGCCATAGCTGCACCAGAAACAACCATCAATCCGCTAGTAAGAACAGCTGAAATTTTCTTAAAGTTGAATTTCATATTATTTTTATTTTTCCCTCCTTTTCACCTCTATGAGTTATCACCGATGGTGATACACTCAACTCAAAAGCCATAGGGAAAACCTTATTCGTTGAGATGAATATAACCTTATACAAACATTATATTTGTATAAACCTAGCTTTTACGCTAGGATCTTTTGTCCCCATGTAGTTCTTTCGAACGTAATTCATACAGCCAGGATTTCTTTAAAAACCTTAGCCTTTAGACTTGCTCTTTTTTACCTAAAAAACCGATTTTTAATGGTTTTATTTATAAAGCTTGCGCTGTTACTTACTTATTCAACACATTTAAGGTTACCTCATCTCTTAGTAAAGAGAAACATATAAATATATCTATTCAATTTTAACATATATGGCTATAATTGGTAAAAAAGTACGAGAAATTACAATAAAAGAGTCTGATGGCTCATTGGGTATACTCCCGCTTAAAGCATTAGGACTAAAAAAAGAAGAGTATGATTTTTCGGGAGTTGCTGCTCTTAGAAAACTCTTAAGTAAGGAGCGAGTTAGAATGTTAAATATAATCAAAGAGCAAAAACCGGGATCTATTTATGATCTTGCTAAAAAACTTAATAGGGGATTCAAATCTGTTTTTGAGGATATTCAACTTCTTGAAAGGTTTGGTTTAATAGAATTAATAGCTGAAAAAAAGAATGGCAGAGTTAGACACAAGCCAATACTCATCTCAGATACACTTACAATTCATTTATACCTTTAATAGTACACTTTTAGATAAATTCTAAACCCCCTAAACTCGCTAGCATCTGCATTATTTGTTTTAGTGATATTTCCCATTACAAAATTCTTAATTGAGGATCCATCTTTATTGTTGGTTATATTCATGTAATAGCCTTTTACTGGTCTGTCTACTCCAGGTTTCCATCCTTCCCAAAGAAGGTTTCCCATGGTTGAATTAAGGATTCTACACGGGTCTTTGTCATTCGCACACCGCTCCTGAAGGCTACATAGCTTGATTAAATCTCTAACCTGAACATACTCATAGTTATCCTTACACTCAGTAGTATATTGTAAAGACGATTCTAGAAAGCTGGTTATCTGAAAATCTTTCTCTTCAACAACACTCTCTTTATTTGATAACGCAAACCCTAGGAAGATAAGGAGTATCACTGCTACAATAATCATGATTAGAGCAAATCCTACCATTTCTTCTTGCCCCTTTAAGCTATACTTTTGTAACTTACAAGAATCTTTGCTAATTCGCATTTTTCTACAACCTCCCCATTTATGTTATCTTTTCTACATAGAGCAATGAAATTTGAATGCTCTCCAGAAACATTCTGCCCTAATACATTAATTATATTACAGCTAGGATAGTTACTTAGTTCGCAAACCTTATCTTTCGTAGTCGGTGGATAAATTTTTCTAATTACTATATTTGTATCCTTTCCCCAGAAGTCCTGGTAAAGATTAATATTCTTCTTGAGGGCCATTACTTTATCTTCATCAATGCAGTAGGTTTTTTGGGTGCCCGAACTTGCCCCACACGAGAATTCGGGGGAGTTAGCAACTTTTGAAACAAGAAGGAGTGCATTTTCTTCTCTTAATCTATTTGCTTCATCCTTCATCCCTGAATAATTAAAAATTAGAACAAACATGCCAACCATAACAAAAAAGAGAGTTACAGCTATTAACATAAAAGCCATTTGCTGAATTTTTAACTGTCCCTTTTTATTTACCATAGTCTACAGATGGTGTTTGAATTTTTTTCATTTATATCATCTGCAATAAGTTGAATCCCCTTTAGATCTCCGGAATCTTTCGCTTTTTTTGCAAAAGTACTCAGTTGGTTTAAATCAGGCGCGAGATTGGAATCACAACCAGTTGCTTTTATTATACTCTCTTTATCTTCGTATAATCTAGCTATTTGCGCTGTTCTTTGCATTAATCTTACTATCTGACATTCATATAAGGTTGGGTCGGAAAAGATAGCAGCCATCATTAGAGAGTCACTTGTGAAGTACATTCTCGTTCCGTTTTTATTTACATACTGCCCAACTTCGTTTACATTTATATCACAATCAGTTGAAGCACCAAAGCAAATCTTTATACTTTCAGGAGAACAATTTGTCAAAACTAGTTTAGGATTGCTCTCGTTTAAGCTCCTAAGCGCATCTTTTTGTTCTCCATCAGGCATATCCTCAAAACAGTAGTCTTTTGAATCTGAGGTCATATAAATTAGATCAGCTACTTTAAATGGCATCTCTAAAGGTTTGGAAAATAAGTAAAATCTTTTTCCTTGCAACGGGTCTGTAGAGAAGATATACTTATTCTCAAATGAAACATTTAGCCCTTCAGTAGACCACTTTCCAAATGTTTGTTGACTTACTCTTATTTTTTGTTTCCCAAACCCTTCTTCAGAGGTGCAAGAATTGTACAGCCTTGTATCTGCAGGAACATCGAAATGTGTTGCAGTATCAGTGCTAAAACTTGATTCTAACGGATTAAGCAGGATTAAGATTTGTTTGGCTATTTGGGTATCACTCTGCGTATTCCCCGTATCCAAAATCTTCGTTGCTGCAAAGATAGCTAGGAATAATATAACCGCTCCGACAATAATTGCAAATAACCATCCAAAAGAAATTTGTAGTGCTGCCTTTTTTGTTCTCATTGTGCTCTTAACACTCTAACAGAATTCTCACCGTAATTTTTTTGTAGTGTTAGTCTTACTTTTCCATTTTTATTAAGGATACAGAAAGGATTATCATCCTTTGTTGTTTCATCAATGTTAAGATAGTCTATCTTCGCGCTTCCGGCATTACCTGCAGAATTAAGAGGATAGAAAAACAAGTTTTCGCCTTCGTCAAGATTAATCCATTTAAGCTCTTCCTTTCTGCTTGCGTCTGTAATTGGTTTGGTTTTACTAATAAAACAAACCTCTTTTATTCTTCCTGGAAGGGTATATTCATGAGTCTCTGCCCCTTCTGTTCCAGCCCACTTAGCCTTTACATGTGTAGCAAAATTTTTCTCAAATGTTCCTATTTGTGCGCTATCTCTGAACTCTAGGAATTTAATTATCCCGTAAACAGAAAAAGCAACAAAAGCTATGATTAATATTATAGAAAAGATCATACCAAAGGATAACTCCATTTGACCAGATTTTCGACGACAAAACCCTCTTTTACCCATAAAGTACTAAAGATAAACAGAATTTATAAGTATTCCTAATTCCTCTTTCTGAATTATGTAACAACTACTAAGTAACTACATAAACGAAATATTTATAAACCCGATATTTCTATAAAAAATATGGATAAAGAAAGAAGAAAATTTCTAAAAATGGGCTTAGCGGGATTAGCTGGGCTAACCCTTATAACTAAGGCTCCAGCTTTTGCAGGACAGTTTTTGCCTGGCGCAGATAAAGATAATGAAATAGGAGCGCATTCAAATCCAGAAGACTATCTAATTCAAGAAGTCCCCGTGGGAGCATGTTGGTATACAACTAGAAAGCTTAGCAATCCCTTAGGAACAGACGAGTTTCAGGACTGGATTATTACCCCCAAGGAACTTACTTCAACCAGATTTTCAGAGTTATCTAATGATGCCAATGGTGTTTTTTTTAGAACAAAGTATTACCCTGTAAAAATTCCAAGGCAAGGAGTTATTTTAGAAAGTACCGTTATGGGCCCTAATGACATTGAGGTACAGTGTGATGGAATGGGTAGACTTGAGGCTAATGATCCTAGAAACAGAATCGCTAAACCTTACTTAAGAAAAATTAACGGAGAGTTCTACTGGTGTGTTAGTATGATGGGAGAAAAGAGAATTACCCCAAAAAGTTTGGGAATGAGAATTATTCCGGTTAAGGGATCAACCGTCTTAGAGGATAACGAAACCAGAAAAGTTTCAATCATAGGACCAACTTACAGACCAAGAGCATTTTCAGATGATGAAATAAAAGGTATAAGGGCGCAGATCGCATCAACTGGAAGCTCGCAGTTACCTACTTACGATCCAGCTTTTTTCTAAACTAGAAATTATTAAGGATTTTCTTCTACCGGAATGTAAATATCATATGGCTTTGCAACAATAGTACACGAAGTTGGAGGATAAGGTTCATTCCCATAAATATCCTTACATTTTATGTATAAGTTTGCTTCTACATTCCAATCTGTGAAGAACGTTGTATCATCTACAGCATTAATCCCGATTCCATCTTGGTAATAGTATGTACAGTCTGTTGTACTATAAACACAAGTTGCTTTCTCATTTGTATTCATTTTAAGATATCCATTCTCGAAGTATAATCTTGTTACTAAAGGAGCTTCATTATCTTGATCAACAAAGAATGTTGTATTCTTAACATCAGCGTTTCCTCCAAGGTCTACACATCGTATATCATAATTGTACGTTCCTTCCGGTAATTGCAGATCTTGTGAATGATCAATTCCCCCAGTCTTAAACATTGTAGTGTATTTGCTGAAGTCTTCCCCTTCCTGTTTGAATGAACAAGTTGATGCTCCTTCGTTGTATCCTCCGAAAGTTTTTGCAGTCAAAGTTACCTTTATTGCATCGGTATTATCTTTTATTGTTCCATTTGGCCCAATAGCTATAATTTCTAGAGGAGTTGTTCCAACAAGAGTATATGGATAACTTTCCGTATTTTTGTTTGCAACAGGTTTTGCATTATCAATACATCTAAAGTAATATTTGTTTTCCTTATCTGACTCAATACCGTTTAAAGTTGCGATATGTTTGTAAAGAGTAATTCCATTTAACTCTGTTTTATCTCCCCAAGCATCTGTGCTAGTCATTGTATTATTCATAATATCATATGTCTGGTCGTGCTTACTCCACTTACACTTAGCTTTTTCATTTGTATAAACATTCACATTTAGTGTAGTAACATTGAATGCAACAGGCATTCCACTCACTGGATCGGTTGCTACAATTATTGGGGGTGTTGAGTCCGGCCCATCATCAACACAGAACTGGAATACAAAATCTGCAGTATTAGCATTCCCATTTGCGTCTTTACATCTAGCATACATACTGAAAGATTGCCCATTATTATAAGTAAGATTTCCCCCATTCATCTCTTCTGGTCCAGGGAGAGTCATAACCTGGGTGTGATTATATCTAAGCAAGCTATCTCCACCAAAGTAATAAGTCATATTTTCAAAGTTTCCTGTTTGTTGGTAATCTAACTTACAACTTGCAGGTTCATCTAGGGTAATACCAAAGCTAATCGGCTGATACGGAGGAAGGCACTTATTTGTATTTGTTCCACCCGAGGTATATGCTATTTTAACTCCTTTATCTGGAGGATTTACATTTGTTGCGTCAATATAACTATACTTACTATCTGCTGGAAGAGCTTCATCCCAAGGCCTCATTTGAGGGGGGTTTACATCATTTCTATTCATCCAGAAGCATTTTTCTTCTGCTGTTCCTGGATTGATTATTTGACAAGCCATACCTAAACTTCTACATTGATATTCTGAACAAGGTAAAGCTCCTTGTTGATTACACATCTCACAATGATCTCCACCTAAAGGAGGTTGCCATACAACACTCTCGAAAGTCTTCTTTTGTGTTGCTTCCTCATGATATGTTGCTAAGAATATAATTGCGCCACCAATTAAAGTCCCACCTATGTCTAGAGCAGCCAATCCCGCCTTGCTTTCCAATCCTAAAGCTCCAGCACCCCCTGCAAGTAACTTTCCACCAAAAATTCCTCCAGCTAAACCGTAGTTAAGAGAATTGTATAATCCTGCGTGTTCTTTTGCTACTGCTTTTATTATTTGTAATATTGCAGTGATTCCTGCTGCCCAGAATGCTGCAGAAGTTAATTGTGCTCCAAGATATTTTCCTCCAGTTTCAGAAACTTTACACTCTTTTTGACATGCTGCAATTTTTGTAGCATCACCTGCTGCGTCTGTTTTACACTGGGTAAAACCAGAATAAGATTTACCTCCAATCTTACATGAGAACTCTTCCCCTGGAGAACCTCCCTGAAGTAATGTACCAAATAAAGGAATCCCTGCCGTTCCAACTGTTTGCCAGAAAGAAGGTATCGCTGCATTATTATTTTGATCTGATTGAGCACCATTATTTAATTTACAACAAGTTAATCCTGCTGCACAACTATCTGCCCCCATATCTGTTCCAATTGTACCTGTGCATTTTCCGGGTTGAGTACATACGCCCTGTCCAGAAGCAGGTGCCCCGTTTCCAGCTCCCTGAGCTGGAGCGACATTACAAACACCATTCTCGCCGATTTTATTCTGGTCTGATTCTGGTCCGGCTATTTTTGTAACACAACAAACTGGAGTTTTACTATCATAATTTTGATCAGGATATTCACACTCACCATATTTGTATGTTCCTGCTGTTCCATCTGGTAAAGAACATTTTTGTCCGGTTATAGTTGGAGAAACTACCCACCAATTTACATTACTCGTAGATTTAACCCAAAAGCCTTGCGGATTAGGATAAGTTACTAAAACACATCGACCTGTTTGTTGGGAGCACCAATCCCCCTCTTTAAGTTTTGGATTTCCAGTTGGTTCGGGAGTTGCACTGCTTGGAATACAACATCTTGCTTTTTTGATATTTTCTGGGCTTAAACATAAACCTTTCTTTACTTTTCCATCAACACCAGAAGAAGTTTTACACGCATCTCCTGTTGTTGTACTCATAGGTGCACTACAAGTTCCGCCAGCCTGAGTACACTTTTCATCTCCCGCAGAATTTGGTGACTCGGGTATACAATTATAATTTCCTAATTCATCACTTTCAAACGTGAATCCAGGATCACACACACACTGGTCATTTTCATCAAGGTGATTATGCGTTCCGGGTTGGCATTCTGGGTCGCCCTGAGCTATAGCACTCACAACTTTCACTTCGCTACCAAAAGCATATCCAATTGCGATTATTCCAAATACTAAAATTACTATTTGTAAAATACTTACTTCTTTTTTGAAATTAATTTTTTTCATTTTAGTTCCATTTACTTAATTTACTCTTTTCAACATCTGCGAATTTACTACTACCCAAAAATCCTAGATAATTATTTTTCTGTCCACAATCTCCAAGATTTAATGAATATAACTGTTTATTATCTTCCCACGCACTACTAAAACAAGGTTTCCCGCTTTTTACGTGAGCTGCATCTGCCGAATGCATCCAATTTTCTTTATTAAATACATCAAACCCACTACTTCCGCCTTTCCCTGCAGTTCCCATCTCGTAGGTTATTGAACAACTTCCAGTAGCAACACCACAAATAGTTGCTGCATCATTATTTACTCCTGCTGCAGCACCTTCAGCCATGCCAGTATTTTCTGAAGTTGTAACTCCACTAGTCTCAGAAGTGTCTTCTCCCCAGAATTTTAGTCCTGGAGGATAAAGTGGTAAGCAAATGTGTTTTGTTGCTTCATCTCCACCAACATCTGCCCACCTACAATCTCTCTGTTCAATATTTACACAGTCAACCTCTGTCTTTTGTTGTGAGCAGTCCTGCCATCTATTTGGTCTACATGCCGCATTTCTGAATCCATCAAAATTATATCCTGCAAAATTTTGTAAATTATTCAAGCTTTCTCTTTCTGAAGCAGAAGGCATTTTTCCAGCACTTGCTGCAGTCTGGTCATTTACAGTCATTGATTCAATACAAACATCCTGTCTGAAATCAGCACATGGCTCAACAGTTACTTCCCCATTGAAACAAACAAGTCTAAAGTATCTGGATCCCGGAAGATTTGCTGTTTCTAGACTTGGTTCAAGTTCGGGATAAGATTTTGTGTCCCTAGTCCAGATTTGTTTTTCAGTATCAATCTTCATCCCTCTAATAAATCCATTCTCTATAATTATTGGTGCAATTCCTATTGATCTCTGAACTTGTGACTCTGTAGGTGTTGCTTTAATATAAACTCCGTGAGCACACCAAGATTCCCCATGTAAATATTTTTCTTGTATTCCATCTCCGTTGTTGTCATACAAACAACTTAAGTCTTTACACATATAATCTCCGTAAACTGGGGGAGTTGTTCCTGCTTTGAAGTCTTTTCTTGTGAATTCTTTTCCGATAGTCCCTTCAACATAATTACAATTTCCGCACTGAGAAGGTATTTTATTATCTAAACTGCAAGAAGCCTCTTTTTTAACAATGTTTTTCCAGTAGCTCATATCATTTATTTTAGAAGCATCATAAATATTAGCAGCATTCCCACAAGTATCTGCAAAATAAACTTCGTCTTTTCCTTCGACAAGCATAGTCTTTTCACTTGGTGCACACTCTGTTCCTAGTTCTGGATCAGAACATAGATGATCTTGGTAGAATTTAACATTCTGATTCTCTTCATTTGCTTCCATCTCTTTACAATCTTTCTGAGTCATCATCTTACAAGTTCTTGTAAACTGTTTTTCAAAAACACAAGCGCCCTTTACTAATGCTGTTCCTGTAACTAAACACTCTAACTCGTTAGTAATATCTGATCTAAAATTAATCTCTAATCCGTAAGCAGCAGAAAGTTTGTTACACTTTGTTTGTGTAACAAAAGAAGCTTGATCCCCCATTAAACAACATCCTAATTTACACTGATCAACATCACAAGTAGGATTGTCAGCTATAAAGTTAATTCCTTCATCTGTGCTATTTCCACAAGTAGCTAAAGGAGTATTTTGCATACATTCTCCCTGATTAATAATATTACAACACCCTAATTTACAGTAAGAAGTAGCTTCACACGAGGTTGGAACAGCCTTATATGCAGGATCGCACTCGGTTAGTGGAGCATTTTGACAAAATGGTCCATTGTTCTTTAACCTTTCACAGCAGTAAGAGGGTTCTATTGCAGAAACAGCGAGAATCCCGAATACAAAGATTATTGTTGCTAAAAAAATTAATCCTCTTTTCATTTTTTAATATCCTGCTGGGAATGCATAACTTCTTGAAGCAAATTGGAATTTGTTTCCAGTATTTCTATCAGTTATTATGTATATTCTACTACCATCACTCTGCTGATACTTTTCTACTTTCAAATCATTATAATAAACCATGTACGGAGTTGTATCAGCATTTCCGTATCTTGCTTCCCAGTTTAGTATACTTTCTGCTATACTTGCTAGTTCATAAATATTATTGTTCACAACTACATTAAATCCACTATACCTCTGGGTCTCTCCCCTCTGTAAAACAATTGTGCTATTAAATCTGACCGCGACTCTGTTCGGAAGCAATTCTATTGTTGTATCTCCTCTGTCTGATCTAACATCGTAGCCTGCTCCCTGATAACTATCTATCATAGATTTGAAACAGCTATCTGTCTTATCTTTTAATCCTCTAGATAATTCTCCTTCAATGCTTCCCTTTATTCCAGGAATTTGCATTACACACGGTTTATAGTACTCGTTTGTATAACATAAGTATTCTATCTTCTGATCTTTATATAAAATGTAAACACTTGGATTTAATTTTCCCCCTTGAACTGAGAGTTTATCAACATAATCTTGCAAATCTTTTTGTAAACACTCTTGCATGTATACCGATGGCGCTTTTGTCTGAACACCTAAAGAATTTTTGATTTGTGGATAGAAAATATAAATTAGAATGGCTGCTGCAACAATAATAATACCAAGTATTACGAATAGTGTTACTTGTCCGCGTTTATTAAGAGAATTACTTCTTTCACCACCCTTTTTTAACATGATTTATAAAAGGAAAAGGAGTTTAAAAAGCTTTTTAGTAATGTCGAATGTAATCTAAGCCGTAGGTCTTATAATTACTGCACAATTTCCATTTTCATTCTGGTAAAGATCTCTACACTTTACATAATACGTGCTCACAGAATCTAATTTCGTAAAGGTGTGGTCAATATTGTATGTTGTATCCATTGCAATTCCAGAATCTAAAATAAATCCACAACCCGGCGTTGTTGAATTATCATAGTAGCACATTGCTTCTTCGTCTGTTGTGATTTTTACAGATCCCCCTTCCCGTACAAGTCTAACTACTGTAGGCGGAGTTAAATCTATCTCTCGTATAATTTCTGTGCTGTTTTCTACAAGATTTTCGGCAGTATCCTTACAACTAAACTTAATTGTATATGTTTTATTCTGGTTCATTTCAGTTATTGAAGCAGTGTGGGTTGTTGATTCTCCCTCTAAAAAGTCAGTTGGGCTCCCTAAGCCCACAACTTGCCAAGTACATGTAGCAAGCCCGTCAAACGCTCCTCCCGAAGTAGTTATAGATAAAGGTACTGGCTGGGTGGTGTTAACCCATTCTTTCCAAATTGTCCCTTTAATTGGTGAAATAGAATTAATAGTTAAAAGTGAATTTGTTTTTACAAAATTATGCGCAAGATCTACGGTGTTGTTGATATATCTCATACTCTGACATTTCACATAAATAGTATTCTGTACCGGGTCATTTAAATCTTTAATTTCGTCAGAACAGATAAAACCTCCGCCCTCTTCGCTGTACTCTGTATCGCACGGTTCAATCTTATTTAGCATATTTTCATAAGGAGTATTTGCTAAAAATGAGTATCTACATGCTTTCATCTGCTTTGTTCCGATTATATCTATTAATGATGTGTTAATCCCGTACGGAAGATAACTAGGATCTGCGGGATTTATAGAAATAGATGGTTCTGATAAATCAGGTTGTGCTTTTATCTTAAACTTTACTTCGTAAGAATCAGTTTTCATTCCACAAGTAGAAGACTTACATAAAACATAAACTTTGTAGATCATATCTGAATCAAGAGTTTCATAAGCAGGCATAGTAACACCAAAAGTATGCTCTTCGGCAGCCCCCTCCCCCTCGAGTGAAGCAACAAATTCTTTATCTGCTTTGTCAAAATCTAAATTTGTTACCGGAGTTAAGCTGTACTTACACTGAGCTAGTACGTTCGTATCCAATGTAAAATTAATATAACTTCCCTCTTCTACTTCACTCCCTTCTTTTTCTGCGATAGTTACTTCTTGGTTATTTATTTCGTTAATGAACTTATATTTTAAGTCATCTAAAATCCTTCCTGCAGAAACTTCAGGCATATCCTTTGATTTATCATCTAAGGTATCACACTTATTTATACATAATTTTTCATCAAAACTTGTTTCAGTCTGGCCCGTGTACAATGGGGGCGCTACAACTTCACAATTACTTCCCAGACTTTTACATTTATACTCTGTACAGGGAATTCCTCTAGCAGTGTCATTACATTTAGAACAGTCGCTTGTTACTTGGGGTTTCCAAACCATACAATTAAAATGTGCATGTGGTTGACTTCCAGTTGTTTCTTTTGGGGGTAATGTTTGCATATGTTTTGGATAAAGTTCTACTCCCGGATCCCAACCAAGATAATCTCTTAGTTCTCCTCCTCCAAGACCGGACCATGTAGGAGCCTCGCCCTTTTCTTTAGCTATTTCTTCAAAGGTATACGAGTTGTTTAATTCTCCTTTCCATTCTACAGGAGTGTCGTCAGTAAGATATCCTTTCGAGTAAGTTCCTTCGGTATTTATATAACCCCCGCAATCTGCGATTGAATGGCAAATGTCATTTGCTTCTTTTATACCATTAATTGTATTTTCTACGGGAACCCAAACGGCATTCTCGCCAGTCTGTGAAAAAGTTCCTAAAAGAAAATGTACTCTCCAATGCCCACCCAATCTGCAGATTCCGTCTACCTTCTGGCTAAAGGTATCTTCTACATTCCAGAACGGAAGCCCTATAGGGAACTTTGGAAGACACGTATAAAAATTCCATTCCTCATTAACATACACTTGATGAGCATAACAATCAATTTTCTGATTACATTCTTCTAAAGTTGTAGCTAAAAAACATTCATATCCAGTATTTGCTCGACATACGGCTTGAGTTTTTCCAGAGTCATCTGTTATTTCAGCACAGACCCCTTCCCTATGATTTCCACATAAGTCATTTTTTATTTTTCCATCTTCACAAGATCTTAACCAATACTCGCTTCCGACTAGGTCTGTACCATTTCCAAAAATATCACTAGAATAAGCACACCAAGATTCACCATTCTCTTTTTTCTTATTGGTATACGGATCAAGGCAGTCTACTCTTTTACATGTAAAATCCCCCGCGTCAACATGTTGTTCTCCGGGGTTTGTTGGAGAACAGATACTCTCTTCGGGATAAATACAATTTCCACAATCAGGATCATCCCCATTAGCAGTACATTTACTTTCATTCTTTGAAAGAATCAAACCGCCAGCATAACTTCTCTCCTTTTCTGATCTGAGGTTACCCTCATAAACATTTTCTCGATTATTTCCTGAATCAAACCAGTATATTCCATAAAGATCTTCTCCAATTGCACAATTAAGGTGGTCTTGTGGTTTACATGTTGTGTTCTCAGGATATCCTTTAGAACAAAGTTCTCCTATCTTAAAATCAATACCCCCCCTTGAAAGACAATCTGCCTGTGTTGTTCTAACACAATCGCATCCTCCCTGATCACTTCCGTAATCAAATCTACACGCACCTTGTTCTTCTGAAGAATAAACACACTGATCTTCTGGAATTCCCGAGTCAAACTCCGGGCTTGCTTCGCCAAGTTCCCCAGATTTTATTATACACTGTCTTTTTGTCATCCAATCTGTACTTCTTCCTAATTTGCAACAACCAGTTTCACACATATTATTTTCTGCACAGGTTGCTCCCCAAGTTATTCCTTCTCCTGAACAAGATGACTGAATTACTCCCTCAGCACAAGTTACAATATTACTGTCATAACAACAGCCAGTATTACAAAAAGAAGCTAAATCACAAGTTCCGGGAGAAAAATTATACCCATTCAGATCACACTCAGATTCTGAAGCTGCTGGAACACACCATCCCCCATTAATTTTTTTCTCACAACAAACCTCTGCAGAGATCATACCGATCAATAATATTCCTAGGATAATCAAAATTTTTTTATCCATGTCTACATCCCCCCTTTGTTGCAAATCTAAAAAATTCTTGCCCCACCTTTTCTTTTACAGTATAAATTCTAGTATTATCACTATCTAAATATTTTTCTACACTAGTTTTTGAATTTAGTAGATTATACTTTACACGATCAAAGTTACAATCTAGTTCCTTATTCACTACCTCAACAGCAACAATGCTCAAATCATAAATATTAGAAGGAATAGCAACTTTGAAATCCTTTAACACAGAACTCTGATCCCCTTTCGTCATCTTAATAGTCCTATCTAAACTAACAAGAACTTCACCTTCCTGAAGTTTAACATCATATGCATCTCCTGAAACAGAAACAGTATACCCGGCGTTTTTATAAGAACTCTCTAAATCATTAAAACACTCCTCAACAGTATCTTTAATATTCTCTTTGATTTCTTTTTCCATAGAAGAAACTAAAGTTGGTTGCTGATTCACGCAAGGTAAGTAATCATTCTGGTTATAACATAAATAACTTACATTATATGTGGCAGATTCTTCTACAAATCTAAATCTCTTATACAAAGTAGGTTTTAATGTTCCACCTTGCGGTTCCATAGTCTTTACTGTTTCTGAAACCTTATCTTGCATACACTCTTTCAAAAATGAATTTGGATTTTTATCAATAGACGGAGTTATCGGGCTAGGTAAAATACCTGTTCTAAATAGTACAATAAACAAAGCTACAATTGCAACTATTATAATTCCTGCGATTATCCATATTGTTACTTGTCCTTTTTTATTCATATTAAAATATTCCTGGTTTCACAATTACTGCACATTTATCATTCTGATTATCAAATTCATCTTTACATTTTATATAGTATGTCTGATCATACTGGTAAGATAATGAGTGCTCTGTTGTGAAGATGGAATCCATCCTTGTGCCTTGCTCAAAATTACAATTTGGGATATACGTTGTATTATAGAAGCACTGCGCATTTTCGTTTGTTAGTATTCTTATGTTTGATCCTTCAATGAATACCCTTACTGCTGCTGGAGGAGTCTGATCATGTTCTATACTAAAGTTTGTTGTGATATTTGCAAGATTAAATGCTTGATCCATACAACCAAAAGTTAGTTCATGTTGCCCGGGGTTTAATTGCGAGGTAATTGGGTATTCGTGTGTCGTTGATAAATTTTGTAAGAAACTATCTGCTGCAATTGTTGCCCCCTTTAGCGACCACCAACAATTAGTACTCCCGCTGAACGCGCCTCCGTTTGTTGTTACAGAGAATACTAAAGGTTCTTCGGTAGTAATTGGTTTCTTTCTCACAAAATCTTTTTCTGGGGTATAATCGGTTATTTTTAGCTGTTCTGCTGTTGGAAGGAATGTATGTGGAGTATCTTCTGTATTATTATTGCCCCACATATCCTGGCATTTAATATAAATTGTAGTTGAATTTCCAACTAAGTTCCAAACTGGCCCCCAAGTATAGAACGCTTCCCCATTCTCACTTAAATCTCCTTCTGAAAAGTTGCCAGCCATTAATCCGTATTGAATTCCCTGATTGTAATCATATTTACATTTTCCTCTTTCATTCAAAGTTACTGTTAGGACACTAAAGTTTACTCCGTATGGAAGATAACTAGGATCTGTGGGGGTAACATTAACTATTTGTGGCGCAGTTGTATTTGGCGAAGGATTTATCGGGAATGAAACAACATACTCGTCTGTGTTTATGTACTTGTCACATTTATCTCTACATCTGATGAATAACCTTAATTCATCTCCGGAATTGTTTTGAACTCTTTCGTCTTCAATCCACGGAATGGTTATGCTCAGTGTATGATTCATTGTGTGATAATTTCCTTCATTAAACAATTCTCCTTCTGTATCAAATGCAGCAAAATTTTTCTTATAATAATTATATTTACAGAAAGCGTACTGATCTGTAGATACTGTTAAATTGATTATATCCGACTCTCTTACTGCTTCTCCATTAGATTTTTTTACTGTTGCCCCAGACCCAATAGTGGAGTAGCTAAATCCAGAAGAAACAACAGTTAATTCCGGTTTCGGCGGAGTTCCGCCCCCGTATCCACACTTACCTAGATCAATACAAACAGGATTACTCACTTCTGGAATTTCATTATTTACTCCAGCATTGTCTCCGTTAGGATTTGGATTGTCTGCGTTTGCTCCTTGCTGATCAAGAAGCCTACATCCAGAACCAAGACTCTCACATTTATATTTTGTACACGGAGTTCCAAGACCATTTTTGTTACACTTACTACATACTTCATCTCCAGTACTAATCGGGGGTTGCCAAGGCATACACTTGAAGTTTACTGTCCTTTCTCTAGTATCTCCATTTCCATTTGTGAATGACCAAATTGTTTGTGCAATCATATACGCTGCAGCAATTCCTAGAATGATTGGCCCTGCTGGCCCTGCTGCTCCAGCTGCAGCAAAAAATCCAACAAATTCTGTTGCACTTCCTACTTGGGCCGCAGCAAGTGAGGCAACAACAATTCCTGCTGCAAGACCTGCTATCGCGCCATACAATCCCATCTGTGACTGGATATTTCCACCACCGAAGAAAGAGCCAATAGTCTGACCAATTAATTGCCCCCCAATCATTAAAATTGCAATAGACCCGAGGTACCCTCCAGCTTGCTGTAATCCCGGTAAGTTTCCTATCCCTCCTTGTTGGCCAGGTCCCCGCCAACCCCCCCCACACACCCCACCAATCTTTGGAAATCATGATGCACGATTAACAGCATA